>JBBCIV010000034.1:0-33612 GCA_037189665.1 Phycisphaerae bacterium
AGCGCCACCACCGGAACGAGCATCAACGGCACGGTGAACGACTGCATGATCGGCGGCGGTTCGGCGCGATCGGTCCAGATGGAGGGATTGTCCGGATCGACGCGGATCTGCAACACCTGCTTGAGCGCGACCAGGCCGCCCGGCTTGCGGTGCAGCAGCCGTTCCGACGTCATCGTCCGGCCAGACTTCGGGTCGGCGTACTCCAGCGTCGCGCGAACTTCCTCGTCGCGCGGCAGCTGGCGCGTGTCGCGGCCCAGTCCCACCACCGTCGCATCGCGCGGCGTGCCGTTGGCGATCAATCTGCGTTCGGCCCTGGCGGCGATGTAACTGGTCGTCGCCAGCGTCATCGCGGCGACGAACATCAATAGCGTCACCGCCAACCACGGGCGAACGTTGATCTCCAGCCAGGATCGACTGGCGGCGCGGGGATAGGCGGTTGCGGTCGAGTGGTCCATGTCCGACGCAAGTGTCGAATGTTCGGCGGCAAATGTCGAGCGCCGCGAATCCTTCTCCACCCTGTCTTCGCTTAATTTGCGGCCCGGTTGGGCAAGTAACCCTGTTCGAGGGCGGCCTCGAGGATTCGATGCACGACCGTCCCCGCCGCCGTTCCCCCGCCGCCGCCGTATTCGATCATGACGGCGACCGCGATCTTCGGGTCGTCCGCCGGCGCGAACGCGATCATCCAGGCATGGCTCGACACCTTGTTCTCGCTCTCGCCGATCGCACGATACCAGGGGGCGATCGGGTTTGGGTTCGCATGTGTGCCTAGGGCAACCCGATCGAAGATGACCCGGTCGCGCTCGTTCCGCATCAGCTCGCCGGAGGCGTTGCGACGCTCGACGGTCAGCCGGGCGGCCTGCGCGGAACCCGTCTTGGCGGCCACCGCGAACTGCGCCATCTTCGCCGCCGTGCCCGTGCCCGCGCCGCCGGAGACGACGTTGGTCATGCCGCGCTTCACCTCGATCAGCGCGTCGCGATTGAGCTTCAAGTCGCGGCTTTCGGTCGGCGGACCGTCGGCGAGCAGCGTGGGGCGCTTCCAGATGCCGCTGCGCGCGATCGTCGCGGCGACGTTGGCCATCTGGATCGGCGTGGCGGCGATCTGTCCCTGCCCGATCGAGCTGAACCACGACACCGACCGCTCGTGCGACGCCGGGCCTTCAAACGTATCGGGCAGCAGCCCGCTCGCCTCGGGCAGGCCCAGCCCGGTCGGCCGGCCAAGCCCGAACTTGCCCAGCCAGTCGCTGATGCCGCGCGTGCCGAGCTCGTCGCCGAGCGTTTCGAAGTAGACGTTGCACGATCGCTCCAGCGCGTCGGCATAGGTGAGAAAACCGTTCGGATGCGGATATCGCCACGGCACCTGATGATGGCCCGTCCCGAACTGTCTCATCGTCCAGCACCGGCCGTATTTGGTGTACTTGTGGCCGCGAACGACGAGGTAGCCTGTGCATTCGATCGTATCGTGGGCGCCAATCAACCCTTCGCTGATCGCCGCCAATCCAATCAACGGCTTCACGGTCGACCCCGGTTCCAGCGCGGCCATCGTCGCACGGTTGGTGAACGGACGATTAATGCGGTCCCTCACCAGTTTTGGGTACAGCTCGTCGAATTTATTGAGGTCAAAGGTGGGGTACGACGCCATCGCCCGCACCTGCCCGGTCTTGACGTCGATCACCACTGCCGCCCCAGGCATGGTCAGTTCGTCCACCGGGCCGTCGCCATAGGGAGAGAACGGCACTTTTTTGAACGCCTCTTCGATCGACGCCTGAAGGACGATATCAATGCTCGTTCGCGCGTCCTTTCCCGGCTGCGGCTTGATCTCGCGCGCCACCTCGCCCATCGCGCCGGCGATCTTCACCCCTCGGGTGCCGCGGAGTTGCTCCTCCAGCATTGACTCCAGCCCGTCGCGGCCGGTGCGGTCGGAGGGGTGGTAGTTGCGAAGCCGCTCTTCCAGAGACTGCTGGCGGCGCGTCTCCTTGTCCACCATCTCCTTCTGATCCACCGCCCGCAGCGTGCCGATGACATGGCACCCTGCAGATCGATACGGATACGACCGCACGATGCCCGCCTGCAACTCCATGCCGGGGTACTTTTCGATCTCGCGCTGAAGTTGGTTGCGCATCGCGTAATCGACGTTCGGGAGGATGACGTGCTTCTGCGTCTGCTCGGCGACGGTGACGGCGAACTTATCGATATCCACGCCCTGCGACTGCTCGCCGAGCAGCCACGAATACCACGCCCCGCCGGTGGCGGTTTCCTCGGCGCGGTTGGCGGCGCGTTCGTAGCGGTTATACCAGACGATCCGGCGGCGCGTTTCGACGAGACGGATGACCTGCCGGCGCTGATCGTCCATCTGCTCCATCGTCTGGCCGCTCAGCCGCGCCAGCTCGTGCCACATCGCGTCGATGTCGTTCTTCACCACTTCGATCTCGACGTCGATCAGCTCGCTGCGTTTGGCGCGCGGCAGCTTGAGGAACTGCTCGTCTCGACGGACAAGGCGATTGCGCGCGATGGCGCGCGTCCACTTCGGCTCGGGATCAAACAGGATCGCGCGGTAGTCCACCGCCAGGTCGATGCAGGGCACGTCGATCGCCAACTCGCGACCTTTAACATCCAGAATCCGGCCGCGGGTAGTGGGAAGCGTGGTCTGATCTTCGACCGCGCGGTTGGCCTCTTCCTCCCAATGCGACCGGCCGACCACCTGCACCACGAACGCCCGCGCGACCATCACCATCGCGGCGACGGTCAACAGCGCAAGGAGGGTTTTCAGGCGGCGTTCGAACATCCGTGTTCGGCTTGGAAAACCGCCATGTTATACCCCGGAAATGTGCCGTGGCGACGAAAAAGCGCCGGCAAATCCCGGATCGAACCCCAAACTCAGGCCCAGGCCCAGGCAGGGCGACCAGACGTCGCCGCCGTCGCGGGCTTCAGGCTCGGCGCCCGCAAGGTCCTTGCTGCCGGCAGGGGGGGCCGCATCAGGAGAATATCCCCACCCACGTCGTCGTGTAGAACGTCGCCCCGCTGTAGCCGGCGGAGTAGACGATGGTGTTGCCGACGCTGTTCGCAAATCCGGTGCTCCGGGCGGCCGGGAGAGGGGTGAGCGTCGTCCAGACGTTCTTAACCGGGTCGTACGCGTTCACGTTGCGCAAGGCGAGCGGTTTGCCGGGGATCGAGCCGTCGGTTTCCCCGCCGAGGGTGAGGATGTAGCCGTTGTGGACGAACGTGGAGGCGGTCTGGTGGCTGCGGAGGGGGTTGGGAAGCGGTGCTCGCGCCGTCCACTTATCGGTGGCCGGGTCGTACGCCCAGACGTCGTTCTTGAACGACACCCATTCCTCCTGTCCCGTTTGCCCGGCGACCACGTAAATCTTCCCGCCGATCACGCCGCCGCCGAAGTGATTTCGCGCTTCGGGAAGCGACGCCCGGGCGACCCAGTCGGCGTTCGATTGGGTTAAGTCCAGCATCCATACGTCATTGTGATCGAGCCGTTTCGCGTCCGAGCCGGCGACGTAGAACAGCTTGCCTGACACGTGGAACATCTCCCCGCCGCCGCGGGCTTGCGGGAGGGGTTTGAGGGTCGTCCAGGTGTCGTTGATCGGGTCGTAGCGGCGCGTGGTGGTCGAGGCGAAATTCTGCTTGTTGCCGCTGAGTCCCTGGTACCCGCCGGCGAAGTAAACGTATCGGCCGTCGGTGGCGGTGCCGCAGTGGCTGATTCGTTCGGGCATGTCGCCCATCCGCTTCCAGGTGTTGGTGGCCGGGTCGAACCGGTCCACCCGCGCCGTCGGCGCCCAGGTGCTGTCGAGATATCCGCCGAACACGTACAGCTTGTCCCCCACCGCGGCGCTCATCCCTTCGACGCGCGGCACGGTCAGCGATTGGCGGCTCGACCACGCCAGCGTCCCCAGCGGCTGCGTGACGATCGGCGGCCCGACTGGAGGCTCGGCCTTGTCGAACGTGCCTTCGATCGCGATGTAGCTGATCAGATCGCTGCCCGGCGCCAGCGATCTGATGCTCAGCTTGCCGTCACCGACGTGAACCGGAGCCCACCCTTCCAAATACATGCGCCTTGGCTTGGTGACGGCGGCGATGGCGATCGACCCCTCCACTTCGATCCCCACGCGGTGGCCCGATTTCGCCGGATCGCCGGCGACGACGTAGACCTTGTAATCGCCACTCGGGACGGCGATCTCCCACGTCGCGCCGTTCATGTGGATGAAGGTGTCATTCCGCTGCACCGGCGTGACGTTTCGATCGACCGCCTGCTGCGCGCGGTCCTCGCTCCACCCGAACGTCAGCCCGCCCCGCCTTGCGGCGTAGACGGCGCCGTAGTCGATCGCCATCCGGGCCGGCTTGGCCGCATCCAGCGGCTGAAAATTCACCGCCAATGCAAAGTCCGCCAAATGCTGACGCGTCTCTAACTGCTCAATCAGACATGATTTACGCACGAATGACTCCCGGATTCGACTGCCCTTGGGATCGCCGCTCGCGCCTTCTCAAACCGTGTCTGACGATGCTACCTCACGAATCAGAACAAGACAAAATAATCCGCTTAAAAACCACCTCGCTCTTGCCCGGTGCGGACAAAAGCCGCATACTGTTCCGCTCGTTCGAAGCCTTGAGAAGTCTGACCCGAGCAACCCTTCCGATGACCACGACGAAGCGCAAAACGACGACGAAGTGACGCCGAATAAAACATTCGGCCGTCCATCGTCATCGTGCGTCTTTCGAAGGGTCGTCCAAAGCGCGTTGCTCTTTTCTTTTTTGTGGAGTCCAGTCATGTCCGTGAACGTTGCCGTCGTGGGCGCTACCGGTGCGGTGGGCGAAGAGTTCCTTCGCGTGCTGGCCGAGCGCGATTTCCCGATCAAGAACCTCCGCCTTCTGGCGTCGGCCCGCAGCGCCGGCAAGAAGGTGACGTTCAAGGGCGTGGAATACACGATCGAGGAACTGACGAAGGACAGCTTCAAGGACATCCGGATCGCGCTGTTCAGCGCCGGCGGATCGATCAGCAAAGAGTTCGCGCCCGCCGCGGTAGCCGCGGGGGCGGTGGTCGTCGATAACTCGTCGGCGTTCCGCATGAAGGACGGCGTGCCGCTGGTGGTGCCGGAGGTGAACCCCGAGGCGATCCACAAGCACAACGGCGTCATCGCCAACCCCAATTGCAGCACGATCATCATGAACGTGCCGGTCTGGCCGCTGCACAAGGCCAACAAGATCAAGCGCATCATCGTCAGCACCTATCAGGCGGTCAGCGGCGCCGGCGCCTGGGGCCTGTACGAACTGGAACAACAGCAGAAAGCCTTCGCCGCCGGCCAGGAGATCAAGAAGGAGAAGTTCCCGCACCAGATCTTCAACAACCTCTTCAGCCACAACACCGCCATCGGCCCCGAGGGCTACAACGAAGAGGAAATGAAGATGGTGAAGGAGACGCGCAAGATCTTCAACGAGCCCAAGATCCACGTCACCGCGACGTGCGTTCGCGTGCCGATCCCGCGGGCGCATTGCGAATCGATCAACCTCGAGTTCACCCAGCCGATCACGCCGGACGAGGTGCGGAAGATCCTCAGCGGCGCGCCGGGCGTGACGATCGTGGACGACGTGGCGACGAACACCTTCCCGATGCCGCTGGCAGCCAGCCATCAGGACGACGTGCTGGTCGGCCGAATCCGCCAGGACATCTCCCGCGACGACGGCCGAGGCATCGAGCTGTTCGTCTCCGGCGATCAGATTCGCAAGGGCGCCGCCACCAACGCCGTGCAGATCGCGGAAAAGCTGGTCTGAAGGACGCGCATCATCAGAAAAATCACACCCGAAAGCTCACGGCGACGCCGTGAGTTTTTTCATTGCGCCCAATCAAATCCGTTCTAAATTTCCTGTTGACATCAAGATTTGTTGTTCGTATTTTGTTTGGATATCAAGTGAAGAGGTGCTCAATGACAACACAGCAGGTTGCGGACCGCTTGGTAACGCTTTGTCGCGAGGGAAAACACGACGAAGCGCGGGAGGAGCTGTACTCGTCAGACATCGTCTCGACCGAGCCGTTCTCCGGCCCGGAGATGCCGGCGGAGATCAAAGGCATTGAGGCGGTTCGCTCCAAGTCGGAGTGGTGGTACGCCAACGTCGAGTGGCACGGGGGGACGGTCGAAGGGCCGCTGGTATCGGACACGCATTTTGCCGTGCGTTTTTACATGGACGTGACGGATCGCAAGAGCGGCCGGCGGTCGCAGATGGCGGAATTGGCCGTGTACGAAGTAAAGGACGGCAAGATCGTCAGCGAACGTTTCTTTTACAGCCAAGCCGGATAGCCGGTGGTAAGATCGCGCCGCCCCGTCAATGGTGGGAAGTGGACGCCGCGACATGAATCAGCCCAACGACAACGCCGAACCAGCGCCGAACGATCGTCCGTCGATGAGCGCGACGGGCGACGCGCAAATCCCCGCATCGCCACCATTGGCGGAAGCGAAAGGCATCTTGTCACCACGCACCTCCGGCCCGCCGCCGATTCCGGCGATCGCGCCTGGTACGTCGGTCACAACAGCTGTGCCCGGGCAAGCCGGCGCAGTCCATCCGCCGCCGCCACCGCCCGCCGCCCCGGTTCGATCGTCATTCCGCGTGCCGCACTGGGCTATTTTTTCCGGCCTGGGCGTGGTGGCGCTGCTGGCCGTCGCGGTGGTGGTGATCAGCATCGTTATCTTGAGGCGGATCGCGCCGCTGCCGCCGCGAGTGCCGGAGCTAGTGGAAGAAAAACATTCGCAGACATCGATCGCGTTCGGCACGCCTTTCGGCGCCCCCGTCACCGGAGGTTTACCGCCGGCAGACGTTGACGCAATCCGCGGGATATTCGTCAAGCTCCACCGCGCCTGCGCCGCCGCCGATACCGTCGCGCTCGACGGCATTTTCGACGCCGATCGCATGACCAGGGAGTTGGAACGTCTGCCCAACATGCCGAAATTGCCGTTCAAAGAACGTCGGGATTTCGTTAAACGCCTGGGCGGAAGCTACCTCAACGGCGTGGCGGGCAACGACATCTTCCACGACGAAGGCGAGGTCAAACGTGTCATCTCGATCGATACGCCGAACGACGCCGCCGTCTTCGTACGCTTTGCCGGAGAACGCGAGACGCGCATGCGTTTCTGGGTGCACAAATCCTCCGACGGGCGATGGCGCTTTTACGACATGGAATCGCTGGAAAACCCGTCGCGATCGACGACGCACATCAGCTCTTTCTGGCCGATGAGCAGCGCCCAGCATAAGGCCGCCCTCGAGCAAAACGACCTCGTCAACCAGACCGAGGTTGCGCTGAACGGCGGCAAGCTCGACGAGGCCGAACGGCTGCTGTCCACGGTGCGGCCCGATGCGGCCCCCGATGTCACGCGGTTGCTGTATCACCTCTATCGCGCCCGCCTGCTGCTGAAACGCGACAAACCCAGGGAGGCCCTGCTGGCGTGCGACGCTGCCGACGCGATCGCGCGTGATGCGCCGCTTGTCCTCATCCAGCGGGCCGTCGCGTTGCAGCAGCTCGACGACCACGAACAGGCAATCCGGGTGCTCCGGAAAGAGATCGATCAAGTCGGCCCATCGGCGAACAACGCGCAGCTGATGCTCAAGTCTCTGGAAATGCTCGATCGCGAGGAAGAGGCGATCCCGTTCCTGCGCGCCTCAATCGAAGCTTCGGCGGCGGTGAATATCGACAACCTCGTTGCGCTGGCGCGGCTGCTCCCACCGGAGCAGAAGGCGGAAATCGGTCGGCACTTCGAGAAATCGCCGTTCACGCAGGAGACGTATCGCTCGATCTGCTCGAATCTCACGAAGTCGCCTCGTACAGGCGCAGCGCTCAAGGCGGTCGTCGACGTCTACGAGCGCACCGGAGGCGCCGCGACCGACGTCGCGTTCTACCGCGGCGTTGCGCTTGATCGCGAGAAGAAGCACGACGAGGCCATGGCGATCTTTCGGTCGCTGCTGAAAACCAAGGACCCGTATTACGTCAGCGCCGTCCCGAGTTACTTCGTCAGCAGCACAATCGAACTCGGCCGACCGCTCGAAGGATACGAGGGGACAACTGATCGCGTGGATGCACTCGAAAGCGTGATGACTGCGCTGCTAGACGTCGACCGCGCCGCCGCTCGCGCACTGGTCGACCGGCACATCGCCGAGATTCCCCAGGACGGCAATGGCTGGTACTGGAAAGCACACCTGCTCGTCGGCGATAAAAAACGCGAGGAGGCCGACGCGTTCTATGTCAAAGCGCTCGAGCTCGACATCCAGAAAAAGTTCCGCCATACGCTCGAAGACGATTTCGCCCGGAACCGCTTCCACATCGGCCAGGGAATCAGCGCGTACGAGGCGCTCCCCGGCGAAAAGCGGTTCGATCAGCTTGCGATGCTGTATTACCACAATAGCGACGCGGAAGGGCTCTCCGAGCTGATCCGGGCTCACGCTGCCAAATCGCCAGCCGATCCGGTGTTGCCCGCCTGGCGAGGACAGGTGCACTTTCTCCGGGCGGAGTACGCCAAGGCCGCAGATTTGTACCGGGCATACCTGAAGGTCAACCCCGATCGCCAACGATATCGGGCGGCGCGAAGCCAACTGGTGCGATCGCACGTTCGCCTCGGCCAACCCGACGCGGCGCTCGCGGCGGCAACCGACGTGCCGAACCCTTACTTGTACAACCTGCTGTTGGCGAACGCCGCGCTGGGCAAGGTCGACGAGTGCATCTCCGTCGCAAGAAAGTATTGCGATTACTACGAGGAGGATAGCGAAGAATTTTACGCCGACGCCGACTTGGCAGGCCCCATCAACTCACCCGCGTTCGCACGATTCCGCGAGGCGTTTCCCCGGCCCACCGCAACAGATGAAAGTGTCGAAACGCCCGCCACACAACCTTCTTTGACGCCGAGATAGATCGACCGCGACCTCCACGCGCGGCGGCAACGGCATCCGCTTATCCCATGCCAATCACGGAAATTCGGCATTTCCGTACGTCTTTTTGATGATTTTGCGCAATTCGTAAAAACAAAAGTCGATTTTGTCAACCCGATTTCGTGTTTGCCGGGATGATTCAATTGTGTGCCCCAGGCGGTCGCGGTCGCCTCCCTGCTGTTTCGTACGACAGACGTGACGACTGCGCAACATTGGCGGGCACCGACGGAGGAAATCATGTTCAAAACCATCACGGCCGCGCTCGTTTCCGGTTTGTTGCTCAGTACTTCAGCGCACGGAGCGCTGCTGCTTCAGGAAAATTTCGACGCGCTCGCCAACGGCGATTTGAACGGCCAAAACGGCTGGACGGCCGACCCCGCACTTGATATCGCCTCGGGAGGCCTGTCGTACACCAACGGCTCGGTATCGATCGCCGGCGGCGCCAAGCATGCCACCTGGTCTGGCGCCAATGTGCAACCGTTAGGCTCGAAGACCTTTGCCAGCCAATCGGGCGAGGTCTGGTTCAGCCTTACGATCAACGTTACCGCCACCAATACGTCCAGCCGATTCTGGTTCTACGTCAGCGACGACCCCGACCTCGGCAACGCCGGCGTCATGGGTCAGATCAACACCGGCAGCAACGCCTTGCTCGCGGGATATCGTGCCACCAGCACGCAATACACGTCCAGCAACGCCACGCTTCCGACAAACCAGACCCTCTTCCTCGTTGGTCGCTTCTCGCAGGCCGGCGTGTCCCCCGCCATCGGCGATTACGACAAGATGGAAATGTGGGTGAACCCAAGTTCCGCCACGCTCGGAACTGGCTCGAACTACTACGTTGCCGCCGACACCACTGGCTCCGGCATCAGCACCGGCATCGATACTTTCGCAGTCACCGCACTGGGCACGGGATCGACCGTGCTGTGGGACAACCTGCGCGTCGGCACGACGCAGGCCGACGTGTTGGACGTCTACGTCCCCGAGCCGACGGCTCTCGCCGGCCTGACGGCCGTCGCCATGGGGCTGTTGCGTCGGCGGCGAGCCTGAGCGCGCATCCAATAACCGATGCGCCGCAGTGAAACGCGGAGATCGACTTGCGGAGAGAGCAATGTTGAAGACCCGACCCGGATTTACGCTGGTGGAGCTGCTGGTTGTAATCGGCATTATCGCAGTTCTGATTTCGATCCTGCTGCCCGCCATGCAACGCGCCCGCGCCGCCGCCCGAATGACGGCATGCGCCTCCAATCAGCGACAGATCCTCAACGCAATCCTCATGTACGCCAACGAGCATCGCGGCGCGTATCCGCCCGATGCCATCGCCATGCCCAATCCGAACAATCCGGCCGTCAACTCCGATTTCGGCTGGTTTACCAAGCCGTTCGTCGGCCAATATCTCGGCACGCAGACCGACCTGCCTTATTACACGACGGTGGTCGCGCTTTTCTGCCCTGATGTTGGCGCAACGCGCGTGCCAACCCAGCCGCGATTTTATGGCGGAAATCTCGGCATCGGTTACAACTGCCATCCCGACGCCCGCCTCTGGAAGCGCGACCGCAACGGCCGACCGCAGGCGAGATTCGGAAGCGTCGCCTTGCCATCGCAGATGATCGTCCTCGTCGATGCCAACGACGCCGCGGATCGCGGCAGCCGACGATGGGTGCAGGTTTTCAACGGCGCGGGCACGTCGTTCTTCGCCGGATACACCGCCAATCCTGCCAACGATGCGACATCTTACCGGCATGCACGTCGCGCGAACGTCGGCTTCGCGGACGGACATATCGAAAATTTTCGTTCCAACACGCCTGATGACAACCGTTTGAACACCCACCGCGACACAGGCCTGCATGCCGCGATCGTCGAAGGACGCGTGCGATACGTTGCACAGTAAAAGCGAGAGAGAGGAATCGATTCGCCATGAAATACACGATGACGAAAACGTTATGCGCACTCGGCCTGCTGAGCCTCGCCGCCGCCGCCCAAGCACGCGCTGAGGCCGAACCCAAAGTGCTGATCGACGCCACATCGGCCGCCGCCGTCGGAGCGCACGTAAAATCGAACGAACGCTTTGGTGATACCACCTTTAGCGCCACCGAAAATGGCATTGACGTCGGCATCAAGGCCAACGGTGAATCCGGATTTCCAGGCCTCGCGTTCAGCCCTGGCGAAGGCCAATCGTGGGACCTGTCTCAGCACGGCCACATATCGGTGCGGGTGACGAACACCGGTGAAAAGCGCATCTACCTCACGCTCCGCGTCGATAACGCCGGCAACCACCAGGACAAGCCGTGGAACGCCGAATCGAAGGTGATCGCGCCCGGCAAAACGGAGACGATCAAGGTCATCTTTGGGTATGCGTACGGATTCAAACCGGGGTTCAAACTCGACGCGTCGAAAGTGACCGGCTCGCTACTGTTTTCGGGCAAAACAGATGCAGCGCAATCTTTCCGCGTCGAGTCGCTGGTCGCCGGCGGGGAAGCCGGCGAGCAGCCTCCGGTCAACCCGGAGCACGTCCGTATCACCCCGCCCAACGGCGTGATCCTCGGCGAGGGCGACAACGCGAGCGAACAGGTCAAGATGACCTCCAACGGCGGCAAGTTTGCTGTAGTCGAGGGCGGCATCCAGCTCGACTTCGCCGCCGGCGCAAAGCAGACCGTGGCGATCCGTCCCACGATCGGCCGATGGAACCTTCGGGATCACATGCAGGTGCAGGTGCGCCTCAAGAACGCCGGGCAGGCCCCCGCCACCCCTGCGATCCGGCTCGAGAGCAACGACGGCCCGACCGAGACCATCGCCGCCGACGCGCCGATCGCGCCGGGCGAGAGCGCGACGATCACCATCCCGTTCGCCGGCAGCACCCCATGGCGCGGCCCGCAGGACCTGGAAACCAAGCCGCTCAAAGGCACGCACGGGTCGCGGTTCGCCAGCAACGTGGTGCAGAGCGTGATGATCGATTCTGGCGCCGGCGATGCGGCGCGCACGCTTCTCGTCGAATCCATCACCGCCAACATGCCGCCGGCGCAGCCGCTGCCCGACTGGGTCGGCAAGCGCCCGCCGATCGAAGGCGACTGGAAGATGACGTTTGAGGAAACGTTCGACGAAGGCAAGATCGACGAGTCGAAGTGGAACATCTACACGTCCAACTTCTGGGACAAGAGGAGCCATTTCTCCAAGCAAAACGTGCTTGTCGCCGACGGAAAGGCGACGCTGCGATTCGAGAAGCGCACCGGCAATCACAACGACGACCCCGCCGGCAAGGTGACCGACTACGCCACCGGCTTTCTCGATACGTATGGCAAGTGGACGCAGAAATACGGCTACTTCGAAGCGCGGATGAAGCTCCCCAGCGCTCCCGGCATGTGGCCGGCGTTCTGGCTGATGCCGGACCGCGGCGTCGAGGCTGGACCGCAGTGGAAGCGCGCCGACACTGGCAACCGCGGCATGGAATTCGACATCATGGAATACCTGTCGCGCTGGGGCCCGAACCGCCACACCATCGCCTTCCACTGGGACGGCTATGGCGACAAGCATAAGGCCACCGGCACGCCGGTCTACGTCGCGCCCGACAAGGACGGCTACATCACCTCCGGCCTGCTATGGCTGCCGGGCCTGGCGGTCGTGTACTGCAACGGTCAGGAGTTTGCCCGCTGGGAGAACCCGAGAATCTGTGAAATTCAGTCGTACATCATCTTCACCGCCGTCAGCGGTGGGTGGGATAACGATCCGATTGACGACGCCCAACTCCCCGCCGACTTCGTCATCGACTACGTGCGCGCCTGGCAGCGAGCCGACCTGGCTAATCCGTGATGACCGCAAAAAGACTAGATCGCCTGGGCGACGGCGTCCCACGCTTCGGCACCGGCCACGCGCAGGTAGAGCTCTTCGGTCTTCTTCGCCAGCACTGGCCACGCGTAATTCTTGCGGACAAACTCCCGCGCTCGCTCCGCGAGAACGGCCGAGTTGTCGCGGTTGTCGATGGCGTGTTGCAGCCTGGCCGTCAGCGTGTCGACATCGCCGGGCGTGAAGGTGAGATCGTAGTCGGCAATGCCGTCGAACAACGCTCGGTGCGGAGAAATGTCGCTCAGCACGGGCGTCAGTTTTCGCTCCATGCACTCCAGCACGCTTGAGGGCATGCCTTCGAGTTCACTCGCGCTGACGTACAGCCGTGCGCTGCGGAAGAGCGTTTCCAACGCCTCGCCTGATTGCTGGCCGGTGAAGACGACGCGATTCCTCGGATCGTTCTTGCCGAGCGCCTTCACGTGCTCTTCGTAGTACGGGCTATGCTTGCCTTCGCCGACGAAGACGAGCTTAAGATCGGCGTTTACCCTCGCGAACGCGGCGATCGTGTCCTGGATGCGCTTCTCCGGCACCAGCCGGCCGACACTGACGACGTAGTTGTCGGGCGTCAGGCCGAATCTTTCGAGCGTTGCCGTATCAGGCTTGAAATCGTCGCTGACCGCGTGAATGCCGTTGGGAAGCAGATGAGTGGAGAGGCGATAGTCGGCGTTGTAGTAATCAACGAGCGCGGGGTTGACGACGACGACCTCGTTCACCGTTTTCACCATCACGCGTTCGGCGAGGTGGATGATGCGAGCGCCCAGGCCCTTCCACTTTTCTCGCTGGTGATCGAGCCCGTGTACGTGTGAGATGATTTTTGGTCCGGCGATCGCGCCGAGCGGCGCCCAGAGGTTCGGCGCGATCGTGTGCAACGACAGGATATCGAACGGCCGGCCGTCTTCATCGCCGAAGGCGATGGCGTGGGCGATGCTCGTCAGCGAGTGTGAAAGCGTCTCGCCGTTCTTCCCGCCCGGCGCGGGCGTGCGCACCAGCCGCATGCCGCGATACGTCCCGCGCTTCTCCGCAAGCACTTGCGGCCGGCAGTAGACCGTGATCTTGTGCCCGCGCGATGCGAAGTCAGCAAAGAGCTCTTCGCAGATGCGCTCGACTCCGGAGTACGACGACGGCACCCCCCGCCCGCCGATCACGGCAATCCGAAGGGGACGGTTAGGCGCAGCGCGCAGGGAACTTTTCACAACGTCTGCCACATCCATGACATCGACCCGTTCACCCGACCGATTTACTTTCGCGCGGGAAACCCATTAGCCGACGGCCACGGGCGTCCGAATAGGTTGCGCATGCCTCTCACGCGGGCCGCAAAGTTCGGTCCAAAGCGAGTTCATCTCCCGGTAGAACGCGTCCGGCGTAAACAGCCGATGCACGATCTCCCGCCCGGCCGACCCCAGGTTGTTGGCAAATTGCGGGTTGTCCCAGAACGTTCGCATCGCGTTTGCCAGCGCCACCGCGTCGCCCGGCGGAACCAGCAGGCCCGACCGTTCGTGGTGCACCACCTCCGGCAGCCCGCCGATATCACTGGCGATGACGGGAATGCCGCGGCTCAGCGCCTCAACACAGACGAGGCCGAACACCTCATACCACACGCTGGGAACCACGAGCATGCGCAGCCCGTCGAGGAAATCGTCCAGGTGATCGTGCGGCAGCTTGCCGACGAACTTCACGTTGTCAGGCAGATTGGCCTGCAGTTCCGGCATCGACGATGCATCCCCGGCGATGCGCGTCGGCAGGCCCGTGCGACGTGCGGCTTCGATCAGCACGTCCAGCCCCTTTTCCGGGCTGATGCGGCCGAGGTATCCGACGTACGAGCCTTCGTGTGTTCGCGGTGGCACGTCGGGCAGATCGCAGAAGTTGTAGACAACGCGCACCCGATCACCCGGATAACCCGCCTTGATCAGCATGTCGGCGGCAAAGCGAGTCGGACAGGCGTAGATGCTCACCGCCCGCATGACGCTGCCGCTCAGCCGGGCCCACATGTTGCGAAGCGAGTACGCCACGCTCATCGACCGGCTCTTGCGACAATTGTGAATCGCGGCCCAGTAGTAGTGTCCGCCAATGCACTTCTCGCAGATCGTGCCGTGACGCAGGTGCTGCGCGGTGGGACAGGTGAGCTTGTAGTCGCCGGTGTGCATGATGACCGGCACGCCCTGGTCGTGAAGGGCATCAAGCGCGCTGGTCGAAAACTGCGGATACAGGTTGTGCACGTGCGCCACGTCCGGCTGCTCGCGGCGGATAAGTTCGGTCATCTCGCGGTAGATCGACCGCGAGTAGATCGTCCCGCCGAACGCGTTGATCTTCTGCCAGAGCGTGGTGAGGTCTTTGTTGTCCTTCGCGACATCGACGACGGTATGGCCGCGCTCGCGGAAAAGCGCGCTGGTCGCCTCGAAGACGACCTCCATCCCGCCAGGGTGGGCGTGCGTGTTGTGCAGGTTCAACAGTCTCACGCCGACTTCCTCTCTTGCTGGATGACGCTCGCGAGCGTCTTTGCGCGATGCGGAGGACGACGGCTATTGTGCTCGATGCCGAGCACGCGGTCGTAAAACGCCAATGTTTGCTTCGCCACGGTCGGCCAGCTCATGCGCTGCATGGTGGCCAAGGCGTTCTCGCGCATGCGGGCACAGGTGGCGACGTCGTCGATCAGGTCGTCGATCGCCTTCTCCAGCGCCGCCGGCGATTGGATCGGCACGAGCGACAGGTCGAACTGCTTGCCGAGATCCGGCGGCGTGCAGGGGCCGTCGGTGGTGATCGTCGGCAGGCCGTGGGCGAGCGTCGCCAGCATGCTGCCGCGGTTGGTCGATGCGCCGCTGTGAAACGGCAAAGCGGCGAGGTCCGAGGCGTGCAGGCATTCGCTCACACGATCGAGCGGCGCTCCCCGCACCCAGATAACGTGGTCCTGCTTCAGTTCGGCTTCGATGCCAGCGCGCCACTCCGCCTCACGATCAAAATCACCCATCACCAGCAGCCGAACCTTGCGGCCGCGAGCGCGGAGATTGCGGATGGCTTCGTGAAGTTCGCCCAGGCCCTTGTGCGGATACAGGACGCCGAAGAACGCGACGACGGTCTCGTCATCGCTGAACCCAAGGTCCTTCCGCCACGCCGCGCGCTCTTCCTCAGAGCAATGCACCGGCTCGGCGTTGGCCGCGATGGGGACGATCTCGCGCGGCGGCTTGCTGAAGGGCATCCAGGTATCGAGATATGGCCCGTCGCGCGGGTCAACGTGGATCAACCCGTCGATGCTCCACAGCATCGGCGCCACTCGCGCCCGCCAGCGCATCCGCATGACGCGGAAGTCGTGGATCGTCACGACGGACTTGGTGTTCGGGCAATGCCGCGAGATCAGCCGCGGCAAGAAGTTGATCATCAGCTTCCGGCCATACGCGCCGGAGGGGTATTGGATGTGAGCGAGATCGTAGCCCTTGATAATGTCCAGCAACTGCCCGCGATTGCCCCAGCCCCAGTCGGGCATTTCGGCGCGAACCGCAAACGGGTATTCGCCGGCAATGGCGTTGTTCACCGACGTGACGACGGTGATATCGCCGCCTTGGCGGCCCATGGCGATCGCCAGCTTTTCAGCGTAGTCGCCGATGCCGCTGAGCGTGGGAGGAAAATCGCCGGTGATCAATGCGATGCGGGGTTTCATGTGTAAATCTCCTCGTCCTCCCGCAACATGCACGCGGCGGCCAGCGAGGCGTAGATGAAGAATGTCGGCAGGTTGGCATCGCCGGTAGACGACTCGGCCAGCCCGTGAATGAGCGCCCCGATCAAGGTCGCCGCAGCGAGCGCAGCAGCGGGGCTTTTGAGCATCCGCGCCGCGAGCGACCATCGGCCGATCGAGGCGAGGAACGCGAATCCGTATAGCCCTGCGCCCACCAGCCCGAGCTCGAGATACCAGTCGAGATAAGCGCTATGGCCTTCGGAGATCTTGAACTTCACGTATTGCGACACCGCGCGTGCGTTGTCGGCGGTCCAGAAGGTTTCGAACCCATAGCCGACGAACAGCCGGTTCGGATCGCGGCCGGCCTGCTGCACCGCAAAGCGCCAGATGTCGGTTCGGCCGGTCAGCTTTTTGACGTCGGCGGTCTTGATGTCGTCGCGGCCCATGGAGATGGCGCTCGACAGATCGGGCATCATCCGCATCGACGACAACCACAGCACCGCCGCTACCGCCCAGGCGGCGATCATCACCGCCCATACCGCGCGCGACGCGCTGGTCGCCAGCAACAAATAGGCGGATGACGCCGTCAGCGTCGCCATCAACGCGGTGCGCGACTTGGTCAGCAACAGCACGAACATCCCCGCCGCCGCCGCCAGCAGGAACAGGCGGTTCCTCTCGCTGCGGGCGAGGTACAAACCGCTCAGCACCACGACCGCACAGTTCATCCCCGCGTGGTTCGGGTGCATCGTTCCGCCGAATCGCCACAGGCCGAAGCTGGGCGAGTCGGCAACGATAATGCGGGCCTCGTTGCAAATGCCCACGAACATCGTCAGGCCCGACGCGATAAACGCGATCTGCGCCACCTGCCGGATGTCGTATCTCCTCACCACCGCCAGCACCGTGCTCAGCATGGCGAAGAAGACGACCAGACGTTTCGCAGTCTGGGCCTTGTCCACGCTCCACAGCACGCTCATCAGCGCCCAGCCGACGAACACGACCAGCGGATAGGCGATCAGCAGCTTCAGCCGCGTGGACCGCTCGGCCGGGATCATCAGCATGGCGATGCCGTAGACGCCCATGAGCGCGAACGCCACCTGCCGGTTCATCGTGCCTTCGCTGATGCGGCCGACGAGGGCGTCAACGTCGCTGGAGTTGGTCTCGTACCAGCGCTGGCTGGCATCCCACGCCCAGTTGGCGCTGGCAAACAGGACGAACAGCACCAGGGCCGTTCGCCACGGCCAATCCCAGATCGCGGCGCGAGGCCGGGGTTCGTAAACGGAGACCGACAGGGACGTCATGCCGCCTCCGCCGGTTTGGCCTGCCTCACGCGAGCGAAGAGGATCGCCCGCGATCCGCTGCTGAGCACCTGGGCGATCAACATGCTCATCGCGGCGCCGTCCGCCCCATAGCGATGCGTAAGCCATGCGCCGCCGGTGAACAGCAGGATCAGCGGGCCGAAGTTGCAGTACAAATCGAGGTCAGCGCGGTGCAAGGCGAACAATCCGCGCGACAGCGTGAACGTGACGGATTGCAGCAGGATCGCCGCGCATAGCAGCGCGATCGCCAGTTGATGTCCGACAAATTCGCCGCGGCTGATCCACTCGAGCAACGGGCTGGCGAAGATCGACAGCAGCACCGCCGGCCCGAGCATAAGGAGAAAGGTGTAGCCGGCCGTCTTCACGACGAAACGCTTGAAGGCGGAAACATCCCGCTCCGTAAACGCCTCGGCGATGCGCGGGCCAATGAAGTTCTGCAGCCCCATCAGCAGCGGGTTCGCGACGGCGGCAAGCTGGTAGCACGCGAACCAGACGGCGACCTGGATGGTGCCGCTGACGGTATTGATCAGCCACGGGTAAAGCGACATCCCGGCGTTCCACACCATGCCGGAGAAAAACACCCACCGCGTCAGCGGCCATTCAATGCGGATGTCCTCGATCGACCGCCCGATGCTCGGCGAGAACCGCTCGCGGTTGGCGAACAGCCACAGCACCGCCGGCAACGCCGAGGCAAGCGCGATCACGCCAACCGCGGTCGCGGCGGTCAGGCGGTTTATCTTCGCCAGCACGAGTACGCCGCCGATCTGAAGAATGCAGACCGCCAGGTCGACCAGGACCGCGCTCAGCGGCCTGCGCATCGTAAATGCAAACGGGCGCGCGTAGTTTCGCAGGCCGATGACGACGACCCCGCCCGCCAGCGCGATCAGCGCCTGCGACATATCCCGATCCCCCGGCCGCACGATGACGGCGGCGATCAGGAATGCCACCATTGCTACGATCGATACGCCGAAGTGCTGAAGCAACGTGCTGCCGTGAAAGCGGCGCAGCTCCTCACCCGATCGGCGCGGACTTAGGATCGTCAGCGGAGTGAAAACAAGGGTGGCGTGAAACTCCGCCACCCAGATCATCAGGTTGAACGCCAGCGCGTAGTACGCGAGGTGTTCCTTATCGTCGGCGAAATGGTGCAGGACGAGAAAGTTCGTCACAAAGCTGGCGATGCTGACCAACCCCTGGTCAAAGATCGTCAGCAGCGCCCGGCCGTGGGTGCGCCAGTGCCTGGCGAGCGCCGATTCCGGCACCTCTAGAGGCGGCTGCGAAGCTGTCGTCTGATACCCGATCACCGTGCGTCGTCCTTCATCGCGCGTGCGTCTCGCGAACTACGAGGCGCGTTCGTACAACCAGTCCGGAATCGGGAAGCGGCGCTTGTTCAGGATCACGCCCGCGACGTTCGCGCCGGCGGCCTGCAACGCTCGCACGCTTCGGCGAACGACTTCCTGGTGGAGATTGCCGCACTCGACCACCAACAGCACCGCGTTGCACTTGGCGGCGAGGCGCAGCGCGGTCGGCGTGGTGGAGACCGGAGGCAGGTCGAGCACAAGATGGCGGAAGTGCCGCGTGGCCTCGTCGATGAGCAGGTCGCTACGGTCGAGCAAGCGCATGAGCGTGCTCGATCGCCCTGACGGCATGACCGATAGCCGGCCGTGATTGGTCGGGTGCGTGAAGTCCGTCAGCGGCGGGGCGTCGACGTGGCTGATGCCGAGCCAATCACCGAGGCCCGGCGTATCGTCGATCGACAACAAGCGGTGCAGCGTGGGTTCGCCCAGGTCGGCGTCCACGAGCAACACGCGGTCATCCGGGTGCAGCGGAAGCGACGCCTCAAGCCGATCGGCAATCGCGCTGGCCACATAGGCGCTCAACGTGCTGGCGCCCTGTCCCGGGCGACAGCTGATCAGGCCCGTAACGAAAGCGGTCTGATGGCTGGCGGCGCGGATCGAATCGAACAGCAACCCGTCGATGATACCGTGCGCTGATTGCAGCAATTGCGGGCTCCATCGCCGCACCGGCCGAATGTCGGTCGTGCCGGCGGTGGCAGAACGCGAAACCGTGCCGTTCGTGCCGACGGCACGGGTGACGACGGTCGTCTTCGGCTCGCTTTTGCCCAGCAGCCCGGCGATCCGTCCGCCCGAAGTGGCGACGACGCCGGTTCCATTGCCCATGAAGCCAAAACCGTCGATCACCGGGACCGACACGCTCGGAAGCGCGGTCATGCGATCGATATCTTCCGGCCGCTTGGTCGTACGTGAGAGCGTTTCCGAGGCGATGCCCAGGCCTACCGCACCCGTGCCGGCGACGAACATGCCCAGCATCAGCAGCATCATGCGGTTCGGGGCGACCGGTCGCAGCGGCAGGGTCGCCGGCTGCACCACGCTTACGTTGTTCAGCTTCTCGCCCTGGAAAGCCGCCAGCAGCGACGCCCGATCCGCCGCCAACGAGATGGCGCGAAGCTGATCCTCACGCAGGTTGGCCGAACGCAGGAGCTGCTTGATGCGCAGTTCCACGTCGTTGACGGATTTCAGCTTGATCTCCGCCGACGCGATCTCGGACTGAAGCGCCGTCTCGCGGGCCTTGGCGACCTGGGCATTTGTGCGGGCGTCTTCCAGACGCTGCTGCATCGACTGCCAGATCGGGTTGATCGCCTGTACACGCTCGTTGCCGCCGTTGTCGGTTTCGAGCGAGGCGCGGGCTGCATCAAGGCTGCGCTGGATGATTTCCACATGCGGGCTCGTCGCCGAGTAGCGTGCCAGCGCGTTGGCCAGCTCCAATTCCAACTTGGCGACGGTCTTCTTCTGTTCGTCGCGCCAGCTCATCGCCTGCTGCAGGGTTTCCTGCGTGACGACGCGCTCGGGCACTTCTTTAAGACGTTCTTCGATCTTGGCGACCTCCGCCTCGGCCGTCACCGCGGTGGCGCGGGCGGCGGCGACATCGCTTTGCATCGCGCCGATGCGCTGTTGCAGAATCTGACGCTGCTCGTCGATGTTGCCGACGCCAGCCTCGTCCTTGATCGCGCGGACCTGGTCTTCCAGATCCTGCACCTTCTTGATCATCTGTTCGCGCTCGCCTTCGAGGAACTTCGCGCCCTTGTGCGAATCGCGCACGTCCAGGCGCAGATCGAGGTAACGCGTTACATAGGCGGCGGTGATGTCCTGGGCGAGCTTGCCGTCGCCGGACTCGTAGGCCACGAGCAGAATGCTCGAATCAGGCACGACTTCGAGGCTCAGGTTCGTCTGGAGGGCCAGCAGGGCCTGGTTGTAGAGCGGGTCGTCCTTGGAGATTTGCCCAAGCTCGGGCTTGCGGAGGATGCGCGCGGGGCCGATCTGATCGACCACGCTCATCGCGATCTCGCGGCTGCGCAGCACTTCCAGCTCGGTCTTCATCTGCACTTCCCAGTACACCACCGGCTGCACCATCGGCCCGGTCATGCCGGCCGAGGCGTCGGGGGTGATGGTGTCGGAGCCGATCTTCACCAACAGCTTGGATTCGCTGCGGTAGGTGCTCGGCAACGCCAACACCGCCAGCGCGGTGAAGAGCGTGGCGAGCAGGAAGAAGCCGACGACCTTCTTTCGATGCCAGAACAACACGAACAACAGGTCGCGCGGCGATCCGGTGAACGGACGCTTGGCGGAGCGCGACGGGGCGCTCACCAGCGGATCGTTCGACGCATGAGATGCGAGGATGATGTCGTTCACGACGGAACCTCCACAGGCAAACCGTGTTCAGAAAAGCGCGTTATCGCGACGTATCGATGCCGAAGCTCGCGTTGCCCGTCTGACGCGTATAGACAAAGCCGGTCTGCGGGATCACGCCGGCGACGTACTGTTCGAGGAAGTTGTTGACGTTGACGATCGCCGTGCGCGGGACGAACACGATGTCCTGCGGCTGCAGCAAGAACTGATCGCTCGTGCCGCCGGCCAGGGCGTCCTTGAGATCGACCTTGTAGCCGACGCGCTTGCCGTCCTCATGCCGCATGACGATGACGCTGGATATCTCGGCGGTGGTCATGTCAAACCCGCCTCGGCCCATGACGGCTTCGAGCACCGACATCTGGCCCGGCAGATCGACGAGGCCCGGCTGGATCACCTCGCCGGCCACGTACACCTTCTGCTGAAACGACTCACGAATAATGACGGATACGTTCGGGTACTTCAGATGCTCGGCATAGATGCCCTTCAGGTCGGTCGCCAGTTCGCCGGGCGTCTTGCCGGCGGCCTGCACCGGGCCGACGAGTTGAAGCATGAGCGTGCCGTCAGGCATGATCCGCTGGGTGTCGTTCAGCTCGGGCGCGTAGAAGAACTTGAGTTCCACCTGGTCGCCGGCGCGAAGGGTCATCGCCTGCTGGGTAGTGGGCGCCTTGGCCTCGGAGGCCGGCCGGGCCTTCGGGGCCACGTCGCAACCGACGACGAGGCCGCCGATAACGGAGGCCAGTCCGATGATGCCGAGCTTGAACGTTTTCATATCCTTGTCCTCTTGTTGAAGTTTTTGCGCAGATGTGGGGCCGTGCTTAAGCGTGCGTCCCGACAACTGTGCCGCGCTTCGTCACCTTTCATCGTGCGGATTCACCTCCGGGTGAAGGATGATTTTTGCCCGATAAGTCCGTTTGGGAGGGCTGTAGCGGATATACGACCAATTGATTCATTCAGTGGGCGAGATATTTCGCCGATCTTGAGTGAGACGGTCCGCGCGGATCGTAAATGATTGGGTTTGGCCATCTGGTCAGCCACTTCGGCTTCGGGGCGCACGCGTGAGCAGCGAGACGTCGTACAAACTCCTCTACATCGCCTACTCCTGCGGCCCCGGCCGTGGGAGCGAGTGGGGGCTTGGATGGCATTACGTCGAAGACCTGGCGCGAACGCAGCCCGTGTGGGTGATCACTCACGCCGATAATCGCGAGATCATCGAGCCCTTCCTCGCCACCAAGCACACCGGCCATCCCGTGCACGTGACGTATGTCGGCCTGCCCGGCTGGCTGGCGTGGATGCGCAACAGCTTCTATACGCTGTTCAACGTTCACTACTACCTTTGGCAGTTCGCCGCGGCGCGGGCGTGCCGGAAGGTTCACCGCGAGGTGAAGCTCGACCTCGTACAGCACGTGTCGCTGTTCCGGTGGTGGATGCCCAGCGCCGGCGCGTCACTCGTGGCCGAGGGCGTCGGCTTCATCTTCGGGCCCGTCGGCGGCGGGGAGATGTTGCCGAAAGGATTTGCGGCGCGCGTTCCCTTGTATTCGCGTTTCTCCGATTTCCTTCGCCTGGCGGCCCGGTCGATCTGGCGTCATGACCCGGTGCTGAAGCGGTGCATCAAGAAAGCCCACCTGCTGCTCGCGGGCACCGGCGCATGCGCGGAGTGGTTCAAGCGATACGGCGGGAAGTCGATCGAGGTATCCTGTGCCGCGATCGCCGGCGCGTCCGAACTGCAGCAGGCTGCCATCGAGGCCCGCGCCAATCGGCCGAAAGGCCAGCCGTTTACGTTCGCCAGTTGTGGCGGGCTGAGCTACTACCGCGGGGTCGATCTGGCAGTGAAGGCGTTCGCCAAGGCCAACCTGCCGGATGCTCGCTACGTTCACCTGTGCGATGGCCCGCTGCGCGAAACCGTGCAGCAGCTGGCCGTCGATCTCGGCGTGGCCGACCGGGTACATCTGCCCGGTGATATGCCGCACGTCGATTGCGTACGTCAGGTGGCACAGGCGGATGTCTGCGTGCATACCGTTCTTCGTGATAGCCAGGGGCTTGTCGTCGAAGCGATGATCGCAGGCGTTCCCGTCCTCACGCTCGATCACCTCACGCCCGGCATGCTCGTGACCGACGAGTGTGGGAAGAAGATTCCCATAGACGACAACACCACACCCGAGCAACTCGTCGACGCCATCGCCGAGGTAATGCGGGACTGGTACGAGCATCCCGAAAAGCTGGCCGCCCTGGGCACCTCCGCCACTCAGCGCGGGCTGCAGTACACGCCCGAGGCCAAGGGCGACGAATACCGCTCCCACCACCACCGCGTGCTCCGCATGGTGAAACAGAACGAGGGCGCACGCCCGATCCATGAAATCGCTTCTTCCGTCCATGCCTGATCATTTTCAGCGCGGTACGCTTTCCGCATGAACCGCTCCGAACCCGCTGCCGGCCGATCGCTGAAAACCGATGTTCTCCATGCCGACCTCGTCATCGTGGGCGGCGGCATGGCCGGGGTATGTTGCGCGATCACCGCGGCGCGGGCTGGGGTAAAGGTCGTGCTCGTACAGGATCGTCCGGTTCTCGGCGGAAACGCGTCGAGCGAGGTTCGGCTGTGGGTGCTTGGCGCCACCTGTCACATGGCCTCCAACCTCCGCTGGGCCCGCGAAGGGGGCGTGCACGATGAGATCCTCGTCGAAAACCTCTACCGCAATCCCGAAGGCAACCCGCTGATCTTCGACACCGTGCTGCTCGAAAAGGTCATCGAAGAGAAGAACATCGCCCTCCTGCTCAACACCGCCGTCTTCGAGGTGGCCAAGGACGAGGGCAATCCGGATCGCATCGCGTCGATCACCGCCTTCTGCAGCCAGAACAGCACGCGATATGAGCTGCGCGCGCCGCTGTTCGCCGACTGCTCCGGCGACGGCATCGTCGGCTTCCTCTCGGGCGCGGCATTCCGGATGGGCGCCGAAAAACGCGAGGAGTTCGGCGAATCCTTCGCGCCCGGCCAGGAATACGGCGAACTGCTCGGCCACTCGATCTACTTCTATTCCAAGGATGTCGGCACGCCCGTGAAGTTCGTCCCGCCGAGCTACGCGATCAAAAACGTGCCCGATCGCATCCCCCGCTTCCGCGCCTTCAACACCAGGACCTACGGCTGCCGCCTCTGGTGGATCGAATACGGCGGGCGGCTCGATACGATTCACGACACCGAGTCCATCAAGTGGGAACTGTGGAAAGTCGTCTATGGCGTGTGGGACTACATCAAGAATTCCGGCGAACACCCCGATTCGGCCAACCTCACCCTCGAATGGGTGGGCGCCGTTCCCGGCAAGCGCGAGAGCCGCCGGTTTGAGGGCGACTACATGCTCACGCAGAACGACGTGCTGCGCCGCCCGAACTTCGACGACGCCGTCGCGTTCGGCGGGTGGAGCATCGACCTTCATCCGGCCGACGGGGTATTCAGCGCCAGGTCGGGCTGCAATCAGTATCTGAGCAAGGGCGTGTACCAGATTCCGTATCGCACGCTGTACAGCCGCAATATCGACAATCTGTTTATCGCTGGCCGGATCATGAGCAGCAGCCATGTGGCGTTCGGATCGACGCGCGTGATGGGCACCGGCGCCCACTGCGGCCAGGCCGTCGGCATCGCGGCGGCGATCTGCCGGGAACAGACCTGCCTCCCGCGCGACGCCGCTTCAGGTCCACGACTGGGCGAATTGCAACTTCGCCTTCACCGCGTCGGCCAGCACATCCCCCGATTCGCCCCGGCCGACCCCGCCAACCTCGCCGAACGCGCCCAGGTCTCCGCCAGCAGCACGCTGACGCTCGCCGGCCTGCCGGCGTCCGATTCGTCGATCGAGGTGGCCAAGCCGCAGGCGCAGATGATCCCGCTGCGCGAAGGCGCGATTCCGACGATCACGCTGTTCGCCGACGTGGCGCGGGATACGACGGCGCAGATCGAGTTGCGGCTGGCATCGCGAAACGATCATCAGTCGCCCGATACGCTGCTGGAGCAGATCGCCGTCCCGCTCACCAAAGGCGACCGCCGATCGATCGAGATCCGCGCCGGCCGACCGATGCCGCACGAGGATTACCTCTATGTGACCGTCCTGCCGAACCCGGATCTGAGGCTCATCACGTCCGGGCAGCGCGTCACCGGCATTCTGCGTCTGCAAAACCAACGGACTGAACGGCTGAGCGATCTCGGTGAAGAAGACTATCCGTTGTTCCTCCCCCAGCGTCGGCCGGGCGGAGAAAACCTGGCGTTCTCGCTGTCCTCGCCGATCGACTGCTTCAACGTCGCCAACGTGCTCGACGGCGCGCAGCGGCCGACGAATCGGCCCAACGCGTGGGTGCCAGACGCTTCGGACACCGCGCCATCCATCACAGTCTCATGGACATCACCGCAGACGTTGTCGCAGGTGGACGTCTTCTTCGATCCCGACTACGACCATCCGATGGAAACGGTGCTGATGGGCCATCCGGAACGGTCGAGCCCGTTCTGCGCCAAGGCGTTCGAACTCCTCAACGACGCCGGGCAAGTGCTCGCCCACGAAACCAACTGGCACCACGGCCGCTGGTCCAAGGTGCTCGGTAAACCGGTACAGACGCGCAGCCTTACCCTGCGAATCACGGAACCCGGCGCCCCCGGCGTTCCTCCAGCGGTATTTCAGATTCGGGCATACAATGTCGATTCGATGCGCTAAACATTCAGGGTATCCGACCGCACTCCGGGCACCGAGCATGCCCGGAGCGCAGGTCATATCCACAATGAATGCACAATCCCGCCTTTAATCGACGAGCTTGGCGCTGCTCGAGAACCGAACGGTGCATCGCCAGCACCCATCCGGCAACTAACGGAACCCCGGTGATAACAACCAGCGGCCAATAGGGCACCCACACATACGTGCCAATCTCTCCAACCTGCTCGCCCTTCGTACGCCACACGGTCAGTCCGGCAAAATTCCAGTTCGACGTTCGCTCCCAAAAATTCGGCAAAACGCGGAACCGGCCAGTGCCGCCCGACATGCTATCGGCGCTCTCGTAAAATGGTGACCAGTACAGAAAATCACCTGTACTGATGTAGGTTGCGCGTTCGTACCACATGTTCCACGCGAACACGATCCATAGAACGCTGAACAGCACACCAGCTAACCACAAGCAGGATCGCGGGACTTTCGGTTTGAACATACGAGAACTTAACTCCTACTTTTGTAAATCCTGCGCACCCAATGATAAGCCGTGTCCTCCATTCAATTGATAGCACCCTCCTATCTTCACGCGCGTCGTTATTCAGCCGATACGGATAATGCGGTTTTTTGATGCGCGGCAAACGGGTTGATTCATAATCGGCCCGACCGACATTTTTTCGAGTTTCAACCCGCGAGATATGCACATGATCTTCCGTGACGACGCCACCCGCGCCGGCCGACGTTCTCCCTCCAGCGTTCGCTCGATGATCGAGCGAGCGGTGATCGACACGCTCGAAAGCCGCACCATGCTCGCGAACGTCACGGCCAGCACGCCCTATAACGGGCAGCAGAACGTCAGCCTCACCGCGAACCTGACCGTCACGTTCGGCACCGCGATGCTCTCGAACACGCTGACCAGCAACAACGTCTACCTCACCGATCCGTCCGGCAACGCGCTGCCCAGCGCCTTGTCATACAACTCGACAACGCGCGTTCTCACGATCAACCCCGATGCCAACCTTGCGACGACCAATAACTACTACACGCTCACCGTCGCCGGCGGCCCCACCGGCGTGAAGGACTCGCTGAACGGCCCGCTCGACGGCGACTACACCGTCAACTTCACCACCGGCACGCCGAGCTTCAGCGAAAGCACGATCTTCTCCAACCTGATCAACCCCACGGCGATCGAGTTCGCCGCCGACGGGCGGGTATTCGTCGCGGAGAAACGCGGCGTCATCAAGGTGTTTGACAACATCAACGACACCACGCCCGACATCTTCGCCGACCTGCGCACGCAGGTTCACAACTACTGGGATCGCGGCCTGCTCGGCATGACGCTCGACCCGCAATTCACGACCGGCCGCCCGTTCGTGTACGTGCTGTACACCTTCGACGGCGACATCGGCGGCACCGCGCCCAAGTGGGGCACGCCGAACACCGACAGCGATCCGGGCAACAGCAACGGCAGCACCACCGTCGCCGGCCGACTGTCGAAGCTCACCGCCAGCGGTAACCAGATGACCGGCGGCGAGCAGGTGCTCATCACCGACTGGCAGAACCAGTTCCCGTCGCACTCGATCGGCGACCTGAAGTTCGGCCCCGACGGCTACCTTTACGCCTCCGCCGGCGACGGCGCGAGCTTCAACGCCGTCGATTACGGACAGTACAACAACCCCTTCAACGACCCCGCCAATGAAGGCGGCGCGCTTCGCTCGCAGGACATGCTGAGCCCCGGCGATTCGCAAACGCTCGACGGCACGGTCATCCGCATCAACCCCGATACCGGCGCGGGCGCGCCCGCCAACCCGTATGCGTCGTCGTCCGACGCGAACGCCAAGCGCATCATCGCCACCGGTCTGCGCAACCCGTATCGCTTCACGTTCCGCCCGGGCACGAGCGAGATCTGGATTGCCGAAACGGGATGGAACGCGTACGAGGAGATCAACCGGATCGTGAACTCGTCGGACGCGGTCGCGGAGAACTTCGGCTGGCCGGCGTACGAAGGCCCGAACCGCCAGAGCGGCTATGACGCCGCCAACCTGCCGCTGCTCGAGGCCT
Organism: Phycisphaerae bacterium; assembly: GCA_037189665.1. Lineage (GTDB taxonomy): Bacteria > Planctomycetota > Phycisphaerae > Tepidisphaerales > Tepidisphaeraceae > BPJO01. Next base: position 28,169 of record JBBCIV010000034.1, read on the forward strand.
ACTACAACGGCGGCCGGCACGACTTGCCATGGTACGCCTACTCGCACAGCGAGAAGGTCGTCCCAGGTTCGAGCGAGCCGACGGGCGGCAGCTCGCCGACGGGCATCCTGTTCTACACCGGCGATGCGTTCCCGCAGGCATACAAGGACGCGATGTTCTTCACGGACTACTCGCGCAAGCAGATCTACGTGATGTACCGCGGCGTTGACGGCCTGCCCTCGCAGGGGTCGCGACAGGTGTTCCGCGCGCTGGGCAGCGGCGCGGTTGACCTGAAGATGGGCCCCGACGGCGCGATCTACTACGCCGACCTCAACGGCAACCGCATCGTGCGAATCGCGTTCACGGGAGCGACGGCCTCCAACACCACCAAGCTCACAGGCACGGTCATCGGCACTCCCGGCAGCAGCTCCACCACCGGGCCCGACCGCGCGTTCGATGGACAGACGACCTCGTTCTTCATCGCCAACACCGCGAATAACGCCTGGGCCGGCCTCGACCTTGGTTCGCCGCGGTGGGTTAAGCAGATCAAGTACTCCCCGCGCAACAACTACCAGGCGCAAATGGTGGGCGGCAAGTTCCAGGGCTCGAACGACCCGAGCTTCGCCACGGGCGTCGTCGACCTGTTCACCATCACCTCTGCGCCGGCGAACAACCAGCTCGCGACCGTCTCGGTCAACCCTCAAGGCCAGAGCTTCCGCTACGTGCGGTACGTCGGCCCGGCGAACTCGTACGCCCAGGTCGGCGAGATCGAATTCTACGGCGGCGAGGGGCTCGCGGGCACGTATTACAACAACATCAACTTCACCGGCGGCACCGCGTCGGAAACCGCGCCGACGATCAACTTCAACTGGGGCGCCGGCCAGCCTCACGTGAACATCGCAGGCGATACCTTCTCGGCGCGCTGGACCGGCAAGATCCAGGCGATCGAGTCCGGCACCTACACCTTCCGCACCACCAGCGACGACGGCGTGCGACTGTGGGTCAACAACGTGCTGCTGGTGGACAAGTGGATCGACCAGTCGGCGACCTCGTGGAGCAACACCATCAACCTGACCGCCGGCCAGCTCTACGACATCCGCGTGGAGTACTTCGAGAACACCGGCGACGCCCTCGTGCGGCTGGAATGGCAACGGCCGGGTAAGGCGTTCGAAGTCGTGCCGACGCAGGCGCTCTACACCGCCGGCCCGACCAGCAACACGCCTCCCGTGCCGACGATCAACACGCCGATCACGAACCTCGGCTGGAAGGTCGGCGACACCGTCAGCTTCTCCGGCGGCGCAACCGACGTGCAGGACGGCACGCTCTCCGCCAGCGCCCTTACCTGGACGCTGGTGATCATGCACGACAGCCTCGACAACCCCGGCAACCCGCACGAGCACATCGTGCAATCGTTCACCGGCATCTCCAGCGGCACGTTCATCGCGCCCGATCACGAATACCCCTCGTGGCTCGAGCTGCGCCTCACCGCCACCGATTCGCAGAACGTCACCACGACCGTGTCGCGCCAGGTCAATCCGCTCAACGTCCAGGTGACGCTCGCCAGCAGCGTTCCGGGCGTGCCGCTTACGATCGGCAGCGCGACGGGGTCGTCCCCGCTGACGCGGACGGTGATCGCGGGATCGATCAACACGATCTCCGCGCCGGCTCAGTTCGTCAGCAACGGCATCACCTACACGTTCGCCGGCTGGAGCGACGGCGGCTCGCCGACGCACGACATCGCCGCGCCCGCAACGAACACCACCTACACCGCCACGTATTCCCTGCCCGCGGCCCCCGCCGCGCCCAGCGGACTGACGGCGACATCGCAATCGTCCACGCAGATCAACCTGTCGTGGGTCGACAACGCAGGCAACGAAACCGGCTATAAGATCGAGCGCCGCACCGGCGCCGGCGCATGGACCCAGATTGCCACGCCCGCCGCCAACGCGACGACGTATAGCGACGCCGGCCTTGCCGCCGGCACCACCTACGAATACCGCGTCCGCGCCACCGGCGCCGGCGGAGATTCGGCTTACAGCAACGTCGCCAGCGCCACCACCGCCAGCGCAGTCATCGCGCCGGCGGCGCCGAGCGGGCTGGTGTCCACCAATCTCACCACCACGTCGGTCACGCTCACGTGGACGGATAACGCCAACAACGAAACCGGCTACCGAGTTGAGCGGCGCGTCGGCACCGGCGCGTTCCAAACGCTGCCGAACACGCTGAGCGCCAACGCCACCACGTTTACCGACAGTACCCTGACGCCGGGCACGAGCTACGAGTTCCGCGTCCGAGCCTTCAACAGCGCCGGCGATTCGGCCGCGAGCAACGCGGTGGGCGTGACGACGCCTTCCGGCAATACCACCCCGATCGCGCCAGCCAGCCTTGCAGCAGTCGTCAACGCCGGCCCGCAGGTCGCGCTGACGTGGGAAGATCGGTCCAGCAATGAGACGCACTTCGTCATCCAGCGCCGCTACGCCGCGTGGATCTGGGGCGACGTCGGCGCCGCGCCGGCCAACGCCACCAGCTTCCTCGACACCACCTCGATCGGGAACGTGACATACGAATATCGCGTCATCGCGGTCAACGCGCTGGGTTCCAGCGATTACAGCAATGGCGTACTGGTGAACACCGCTCAGACCGGCCCCACCCCGCCGGCCACCCCGGGCAACCTCACCGCGGTCGCCGCGAGTTCGACGCGCATCAACCTGACCTGGAACGACCTGGCCTCGGGCGAAACCGGCTACAAAATCGAACGCCGCATCGCCGGCGGCACGTGGGCGGAAATCACGATCGCCGCGGCGAATGCGACAAGTTACGCCGACCTGACCGTCACCGCGGGCAATACGTACGAATACCGCGTGCGTGCCACGACCGGCTCGCTGGACGGCGGCTACAGCAACTCCGCCACCGTCACCACGCCCGGCGGCAGCACCGGCATCCCGAACACCCCCACCGGCCTGACCGCCGCCGTCACCACGCGGCCGAATGTCCAGTTGGCGTGGACGGATACGTCGAACAACGAGACCGGATTCGTCATCCAGCGTCGTTATACCGGCTGGATCTGGGGCGACGTCGCCACCGTCGGCGCGAACATCACCAGCTTCCTCGACACCACCGGCATCAACAACGTGACTTACGAATACCGCGTGGTCGCGATCTCCGCCGGCGGATCAAGCCCGTTCAGCAACTCGGTGATCGTCAGCACCGAGTAATCCGCCTCGGCCGACACGCGAAGCAGAATTGACTCACGCGGCACGGGCGCCCTCGCCCGTGCCGCGGCTGATATTGACAGGCGCTTGCGCAAGACGAGCGACGCCCCACCCCTCCGTTTGCCTCACTTTCGGAACAGAGCGCGCAGCTTCACAGCCAAATCGGCGGGCGCCCGCTCTCCACGCTGAAATCACAACATTGCGAGGCAGGCCGATCGTTTATCCTTCCAAACCGCGCCAGCTTTGGAGGTGGAAAGGTCGGATTCCGCACCCCGATGTCAGCCCACGCTATCCCAACAACGCCTGATATTCGCGCCATCCCGTACGCGCGATCCGAGTCCCGTACATCGTCGCGTTTGGCGCTGCTCGACGGCACGCGCCTGCTCGCCGCGATCGGCATCATCTGGGTGCACGCCGCCACAAGCGAGGCGGGCCTTGCGCTTTACCCGATCGGCACCTTCGGCGTGCCGTTCTACATCTGCGTCGCGCTGCTGTTCATGACGCGAGCCCTGACGCGCGAGCCCAAGCTCCCGCTTTCGAAGTACGTGGCATCGCGCGTCACTCGCGTATACATCCCGTTTTTGTTCTGGACGGCGATCTACCTGATGCTCGCCGAGGCGAAGTCGATCGTCATCGATCGCCGGCTTGAGATTCCCCCCTGGACCGTGTTATATGCCGGCGGGCAGCAGCACCTTTGGTTCCTCCCCTACCTGATGGTGGCGACGATCGTCGGCGCGGTGATGGTCCGACTTCTGGACGGCCACACCAAGCTCGCGCGCATCGCGGCGGCGGCGCTGGTGTGCATCGGCGCCGCGGCGTGCTGGTGGCCTGAGCCCGCCTGGGTCGAAACTCGCCGGCCGCATGGGGATTACGAGTTTTTCCATTACGGCTTCCGCGCCATTCCGACCGTATGTTTCGGGTTGGCGCTAGCGCTGGCGACCTGCATGAAGGGCCAGATCCCGCGCACCAACCGCCTGCTGGCGATCGGCGGCGCGGCATTGCTGGTGTCATCACTGGTACTGCAATCCGTTTACAGTTCTGACATTCGCCTGCTTCGATCGTGTGCCGGCCTCGGCATTCTTCTGCTCGCGCTGTGGCCGGTGGTGGTGCCGGTGATCGAGCGTCTCGGCTCGCTCGGACGATACAGCTATGGCGTGTACCTCTCGCACGTGCTGTTCATCCGCATTGTGGTGCTCTGGATAGAACGACGCGACATCCCGCCTTCCATCTGGCTTGATCTCGGCACGTTCGCGTTCGCGCTGGGCGCGTCGCTCGGGTTCAGCATCCTGCTGTCGAAATCGAAGTACACGCGATGGGTGTTGGGCGAGTGAGCAAGCCAGGCGCGATGGTCGATTTCACGCGACGTACTCATCGCGCCGAACATCTCCCCGTTACTTCTTCTCCCCGCCCGGCCGAACCACTGGATAGAACTCGCCGGAGTAGTCTTTCGGGGCGTCGTCGGGTTTCGCTTCGAGGTCGGCTTCCAGCTTTTGGCCGGACAGCTCTTTAATGACCGCCTCTTCCTCGCGGCGTTCGGCGGCCTCGTCGCGCTCGTCGTCGTTGATGAGCATGCCCGAGACGTTCGCCTCGAGCTGCGCGTTCAGGTCGTCCAGCGCGTCCCGATCAGCGGCGCTCACGGTGGCAGCGGCGATGGTCGGCGCGGAAGCGGAGCTGACCTGGCTCAGGTCGACCCCTTCTTCTTCCGGCAGGCCCAAGCCCATCTTCACCATCAGCCGGATGATCAGCGGCCAGATCACGCCGATCACCGCTACGGTTCCCGCGACCGCCAGCAGCCACGCATAGCTCGGCTTCTGCCACCACGACAATTCGCGATCTTCCGGCAGGCCGCGCAGCCATGCGTTCTTCATCCGCGCGAAAATGCCAGGACGCTCCGGCCCCTCATCGATCGCGCGCTCCAGCGTCGAGACCTGGAACTTCGCGTGCGAGTAGGTCAGCGTCGGGATCTTCTCCTTCAATTTATCGAGGTAGTCACTGATGCGGTTTTCGGGGTCGGGGTTGACCCGCGGGTCGATGAACGGAATTTTGACGATCGTGTCCTGCCGGACGGTTTCCCATTCCTTGGTATCGCGATTGCGAAGCAGGAGGCTATACCGCACGCGTTGCAACCGCTCGCCCGCAGGCCCGCGGCGGACAGGCTCGATGACGATGTCGCGCACCACCGGCTCGCCATTGTCATTCGTGGCGTTCAGACTGTTATAAAACCGCTGCGGTGTCAGTGAACCGGGGCCTTCC
>JBBCIV010000035.1:0-6611 GCA_037189665.1 Phycisphaerae bacterium
GCTCGACCAGTTCGGCAACGCGATGACCCTGCCGGCGCTCACGTGGTCCGTCACCAGCGGCGGCGGCAGTGTGAACTCCAGCGGCCTTTACCAGGCGCCGACCACCGAAGGATCGGCGACCGTCCAGGTTGCGGCGGGCGCGATCAGCGATTCGGTCGCGGTCACCATCATCAAGGTCACCCCGCCCAAGCCGACCAACCTCGCCGCCACGGCGTTGTCGTCCAGCCAGATCCAACTCACCTGGACCGACAACTCCAACAACGAAGCCGGCTTCAAGGTGGAAATCGCCACCAGCGCCACCGGCCCTTGGACTGAAATCTACCGCGGAACGACTCCAAACCAGACGAGCTATACCGCCACCGGACTCAGCTCAAGCACGACGTACTACTTCCGCGTACGGGCATACATCCCCATCGTTGCCAACTCGCTCTTCTCCAACGTTGCGTCGGCAACCACCACGTAAAGCCCGGCCACCGATTTACGGCCAACGTTTCCTCTCGCCCGCTTTCGTCCCGGCCAATGTGCCGGGCGGAAGCGGGCGAGCGCGTTTATGGCCCATCCTCGATTGACAAACCCTCCGGCGTGATTCAAATCGGACCTTATGAGCGATATCCGTATCGGTTTGATCGGCGGCAGCGGACTTGGGGCGGCGATGGGGAAGCAGACGCAGGGCGTGCTGCACGTGATCGACACCCCCTTCGGGCCGACCAGCGCCCCGATCATCGGCACGGAGTGGAACGGCCTTCCCGTCTTCCTCCTCGCCCGCCACGGCGTTGGGCACGCGCTGAACCCGTCGCAGATCCCGAACCGGGCGAACATCTTCGCGCTCAAAAAACTGGGCGTAACGCACATCCTCGCCAGCGGTGCGGTCGGGTCGCTGCGGGACGAGTACAAGCCGCGCGATTTGGTCATCCCCGACCAGGTGATCGACAAAACCCGCCGCCCGGCGACGTTCTTCGACTCGGCGGCGGTGCACGTGGAATTCGCGGAACCTTTCTGCCCCGTCCTGCGTCGAATCCTCATCGAGGCCGGCGAAAAGCCCCAGGGCGCCACGACGGCCGATCCCGCCCCTGCGGTTCACGGGGCGGGATGTTACGTTTGCATGGAGGGCCCGGCATTTTCTACGCGCGCCGAATCGCTCATGCACCGCCTCTGGGGCGGCGACCTCATCGGCATGACCGCCATGCCCGAGGCCAAGCTCGCCAGGGAGGCCGAGATCGCCTACGCGCTGGTGGCGCTGGTGACCGACTACGATTCGTGGAAACACGTCCCCGCCAAGGATCAAGCCACGAAACCCGACCCGTTCGCCTTGCTGAACGAGATCATCGGCCACCTCAACGCCGCCACCGACAACGCGATCAGCCTCATCCGCAGGGCGGTCGAACTCATCGCCGCCAACCCCGAGCGCCTCACGGATTGCCCGGCCCATCAGGCGCTGAAACTGGCGATCTGGTCCGACAAATCGCAGATTCCGCAAGATGAGGTGGATCGACTCGCGCCGCTGTGGGTAAAGTATTTGAGGCCCGATGGGTAAGTTAATGTCGAGTGACGAATGTCGAATGAACGACCCGATGCCCGAATGACGACGTGTTCGTCCACGTTCGGCCGCTCGTCGTTCAGACTTCATTCGACATTCGTCACTCGACATTCCGCCCTCTCTCTTGTCCTGGAGCACGAATGCTGTCGCTGTCCACACGTCGTCTGCTCGCCATCTCCGCCATGATGACCGTCGCCGCGATCGCGCAGGACCAACCGGCGGAGATGAAGGACCTGCAATCGGTTTACGTGCGAGACAGCGGCGTGGCTTCGGAAAAACTTGCCCTTGCGGAGCGCATGGAACGCCTGCGCGAGTGGGACAAGAGCGCCAACGTCTACCAGGAGATCATCGAGAAGTACGCCGACCGCGTTATCCCTACTCGTTCCGATTCGACCGGACAGGTTACGCAGTATACCAGCGTGGCGCTGGTGGTTCAGGAGCGACTGGCCAAGTGGCAGGACGAGGGCTTGGCGGTCTACAAATCGCGATACGAAGACGCGGCGCGAGAGATGCTCGACAAAGCCCAGGGCGACCGCGATCAACTGCAGCGCGTGATGTCGCAATACTTCCCCACCGAATCCGCCAAGACGGCGGGGATGCGGCTGCTGGCGCTCAGCCTCGAGCGAGGCGAGTTCTCGTCGGCGGCGTGGGTGGGCAGACGCCTGCTTTCCTATCACCCGTCGCTGCTGATCGAACGGCCGCGCGTGCTGTTCCTGACCGCGATCGCGGAACACCTCGCCGGCAATAAGACCGGAGCCGCCCAACGGCTGGACGAACTCAAGCAGAAGTTCCCCGACGCCGTCGCCGTCGTGCGCGGCGAAGAGCAGAACCTCGTCGCCGTGCTCGAAAAAGAGCTGGCGAGCCAGCCAAGCCTGGTGAAGACGTTCCGATCCGATTCCTGGCCCGTCCCCTTCGGCAACCCCGAAGCCTCGGCCGTGCCCGCGCAGGCGAGCTATGGCGGGGCGCGGATGTTCTCGGTCGAGATTCCCAAGGCCCGCCTGTCGCGCAACGCCAACCTCCGCCAGTACGAAGCCCAGATCGAACAACAACGCAAGCTGGGCGGGCTCACCGGCATCATGCCGGTCGTCGACGACGGCGAGCTGTTCTTTCAGGACAACGCGCGCGTCTACGCGATCAACCTCATCTCCGGCCTGCCGCTGCCGGGATGGCTGCAGTCGCATCCGGGCAACAAGCGCGGGGCCTACACCATCGACGCGATCGCCAGTCCGCGCGGCAAGCCGCTGGGACTGTGCGTGACCGACCGCAGCGTGGTGGCGGTGCTGGGACAGTCGGACAACTGGGCCAGCAACGTGATGGCGATGAGCAGCACGCCCTCGCAACTGGTGTGCCTCGATCGTGCCAACGGCAGGCCGGCCTGGTCGACCACGATGCAGAAACTGAGGCTGCCCGAAGAACTGGCCAACCTGCGCGAGGGCCAGTTCAGCGGCATGCCGCTGGTGATCGACGACAACGTTTTCGTCGTCGTGCGGGCCAATCGCGGGGCGCAATTCGAGGAAGTGCACCTCGTCTCGCTGGCGATGCGCGACGGCGCGTTTCAGTGGTCAAGCTACGTGGCATCGACGGCGTCGAGCAACGGCATGATGGATTTCGACGGCGATTTTTCGTCGTCCACCGCCAACGCCATGCTGTCGTATTCCGACGGGCGCGTGTACGTGCAGACGAACCTTGGGGCGATCGCCTGCATGGACGCCACCGACGGCAAAACGCTGTGGTTGAACATCTATCCCCGCACCAGCGACGGCCGGCGTAACCGGTTGAACCGGCCGTTCATCGGGCAGCAGAACCAGGTGAGCAAGCCGTTCGCGCAAAACCCGCCGATGATCGTCGACGGGCGCCTGTTCACCGCCCCGCCGGATTCGAGCTTTATCCTCGTGTACGACGCGGCGTCGGGCGAGGAGATCAAGCGGATAAACCGTGCGCTGGAACGGCCGAAGCACGAGCCGGTGGACATGCTGCTGGCGGTGGTGGGCGACGAGATGATCCTCGGCAGCCGGCTGGCGGTCTTCTCCATTCCGTGGCAGGCGTGGGACCCGGCCAAGTCGATCATGGCCAACCGTGGCAAGTACAAGGTGTTCGATTACACCGACGCCGTGGGCGGCGCGAAACAAGAAGAGGCCATCCGCGGCCGGCCGTTCGTGTCGGAGACGGACCTCTTCATCCCGCTGGCCTCCGGCTTGAACCGGTTCTCGATCAAGGAGTGGCGCACCGCCAACGTCTACCCGCAGAAAGGCGAGTGGGACCTCGACGAAGAGGCGCCCGGCAACGTGCTGGCGACGCCCGATCACCTCGTCATCGCGGCCTCCAATCGCGTGACGGTGTACGCCGACCTCACCGTGGCGACGCGCAAGCTCGACGAACAGCTCGCCGCCGACCCAACCGCGGTCGAGCCGCACCTTCGCTACGCCGAACTGCTGCTGGCCGGCGGACGGGCGCGGGATGCGGTCGATTGGCTGGATAAATCCGTCGACCGCCTGGGCGACCGCGCGAACCTGCCGCACGGGCCGATGCGCGATCGGCTGTTCGAGATCGTCAGCGGGTTCGCCTCGAAGTTGCAGCGGACCGATGCCGCCACGCCGGAAGTAATCCGGCAACTGTTCGAACGCGCCCGGCTCGCCGCCGACACGCCGCAACAACAGGTGCGATATCGGATGGCGCACGCCGCGTTCCTGCGTAAGACGGGCGAGGCGTCGGAAGAGGTCGCGATCTACCAGCAGATCCTCGCCGAACCCGCGTGGCGATCGCAATCCGTCGCCGGCCGCGCCGGCACGAGCACCGCCGCCGCCGAGGCAGAGGCGGCGATCGCCGAACTGATCGCCAAGGAACCGTCGCTCTACGCTCCATACGAAGCCGAGGCGAAAGAGAAACTCGATGCCATCGAAAAGCAGGCCGACGCCAACGCCGCCATGTACATCGCGATCGCCGACCGTTGGCCCCTGAGCGACAGCACCGTCCCCGCGCTGCGTAAGGCCGCGGAGCTGTACGAGCAGGAAAAGCACTACCGCGAATCAAACCAAACCCTTCGCAAGTTACTCAAGCGATCGAAAGACAATTCCCTGAAGGTCCAAACGCTGGAAGCGCTGGCCCGCAGCTACTCGCTGCTGCCGAACCAGGCTGACCTCGCCGTCGTCAGGCTCGATCAGGCGGCCAAGCTGAACCCGCAGCGCGTCCTCGCCCGCCCCATCCCGCTCGAAAACGGCGAAAAGATCGAGAACCTCACCTTGCAAGACGCCGTCGGCGTCCTGAAGGGCTACCGCGCGATCGTCACCAGCCGGTCGCTGCCGACGCTCGGGCTGCCCAGCGGCGACGTCCAACCGCTGCCCGCCGCGTTCAAGCCCGCCGAGTCGCTCGACGGCGTGTCGGCAATCGTCAAGCAGCAGGACAACGCGTCGCGACCCGATCGCGTCGTCGCGTTCCGGACCGATTCGTCGGTCGTACAGCTTGATGCCGGATCGATCGCGCCGATGCACGATCCGGTCAAGATCGACGACGCGCCGATCGGCTGTGCGTACTTCGGCGACACGCTGATCGTCATTACGCAGCAGGGCGCGGTGGCGATCGCCGACGACAAGGCAATTTGGCGCGTCAGCCTGGGCGGTCTGCCCGGCGCTGAAGTCGCGACGGCCGAAGGCGTCGCCGAAGTGCGGGAAGATGACGACGACGAGGGGGAGGCCTTCATCGATGGCCGTGCCATGCCCGGCGACATCCGGCGCCTGCGCCTCGCGAACGGCCGCATTCGCGCGCTTAACGGCATGCTGCGGCAGCCGATGGACGACGAGTTCAACGAGGGCGGGCCGGAGCGCATCTCGCACTTCCGCGTGCTGAGCGATCGTGTCGTCGTCGGCACCACTGGCGGCCGAGTCGTCTCGTTCGACCTCAACAACGGCGCCGCCAACTGGCAGGCCCGGCCGTCCGATCTGCCGCTACGGCACTTCGCGGCAATCGACGATTTCGTCGTCGTCGCTTCCACCGACCAAACAAGCGCCACCGACATGACGGTGCTCGACAGCATCACCGGGCAGATCACCTCCCGGACAACTTTCGAGAACCGCCAGCCGCTGGTGAACATGGCGCTGTCGCGAGACGGCGTGCTGGTCGTGATGCTCATGAACGAGCTGAGCGCCTACGACCTGTACGAAACAACGCTCGCCACGACGACCTGGAAACGCGGCGTCGGCAACCGCGGTAACGGCGAGGTGCCGTTCCTGATGTCGGGCCAGCAAGACCAACTCGTCATCACCGACGGCCGGGTGCTGGCGGTGGGCGTGACGAACGAGCGGACGCAATCCGTCCGCGCATTCGACCTGCGCACCGGCGAGCCGAAGCGATCCAAGGACGCACGGCAGGGCCGCGTGCGCGACGTCGATACCACCTTCCCGTCCGGCGCCGTCGCTGGCCCGAACCAGGAGCCGCCTGCGATCTACATCCGCCCTGTAGGCCCGATCTTCTACATTGTCGGACCGAAGTCGCTGAAAGCATTCCACCTCGACCAGGGCTGGACCTGGGGCCCCGACCCCAAGGGCATGGCTGATCGGGGCGTGGTGCGGGACTTCCTCGTCGCGCAGGACATGTGCGTGCTGCTCACGCAGACCGTCGCGGTGAACGCCAACGCGCCGAAGATCTCGTCCATCCAGTTCATGGCGCACAGCCGCCAGGTGATGGACAACGGCGTCGAGAGCGGCCTGCTCGAACACCGCCCGATCCTCCGTGATCCCGCCGGCATCCTGCCTACTCAATGGCAGATCGCCAACGGCAGCTTCTATTACGTCTCCGCCGATCAGAAGCTGAAGATGCTGAAGGCGAACAGGTAGCCTCCGCTCGACTCACACCGCGATGCCCTCCACCACGCTCACGATGGATTGCGTGGGCACGACGCGGGAAAAGCGGAAACCCGATGACTCGAGCAGGGCTTTGAATTCGCTTTCGGTGCGTTCCTCGCCGCCGGGCATGATCATCATGAGCAGGTCGCTGAACTTGCCGAGGGACGGCTCATTCCGGCCAGGGAGAACCTGATCGACGATCAGGACCTTCGAGCCGGCTTTCATGACGGCGCGAC
>JBBCIV010000036.1:0-38876 GCA_037189665.1 Phycisphaerae bacterium
TCTTTCACGACACGCTCGTCACGCCACAGACCTCACCACATGCCGGATTCGTTCGTCCATTTCAGCCACTGCTCCCAGTATTCCTTCGGCATCGAGAACGTGCCGTCGGTGAACGCCTCGGGCGGGATGCGACGCAATAACCACTTCGCCCGTTCGTTGGCGGCCTTGGCCTGTTCGACCTTGCCGAGGCGGCACCAGGCGTTCACGATCTGCACGTACGCCGCCAGCGCCGACGGGTCTTCCTGGAAGCGGAACGCGGCGTTGTCGTAAAGGGTGATGGCGGCCTCATATTCGCCGAGGTCGTACAGGCAATCGGCGCGGTAGAAGTGGCTGAGCTTGTAGTAGAGCTTTTCGGTGTCGCGCGTGGGCAGGTTGTTGCGATACAACTCGACGACGCGATCGTAGTTGAGCTTGGCTTTGGTGAGCCGCTCGCGGCGGGCCTGGTCGATCTCGCCAACATCCACGCCGGGGTTCTTGTCGGCGGTCGCGACCGCAAGGCGCGATTGCAGTTGCTGCGAGCTTTTACGGTAGCTATCGCCGATGAGGAACAGGATCTGCCCCTCTCGCACGTCGGCGGGATAGCGTTTGAGGAACTCCTCGAGGCGGACGACGGATTCCTCGTACCGGCCAGTGCGGTAGTAGATCTGGCCGAGTTCGAACAAGGCCTGTTGGAAATCGCTTGAAGAGGGATCGAGCAGCGGGTTGTTATCGAGCACGCCGGCGAGGACGTTCTCGGCCTTGGCGTAGCTGTCGGGCCCCTTGGCGATGAACGCCTGCGCCAGCGGCACCGCGCTCTTGGCGGCGGCAAGCGACTTGGGATAGCGGAATTCGTTTCGCTGCAGCACCGCGATCGCCTTGTCCATGTCGCCGATGGCCTGGTACGCCTTGCCAAGCCGCAGGAGCGCATCGGGCGCCAGCGGATCTTCCGGGCGCTCGGCGACGAACAGTTCCAGCGCCGCGACCAGCGACTGCATGTTGCCCGCCCGCTCGTACAGGCCGATGCCGCGCCAGAGCGCGTCGCCGTACTGCTTGTCGTCGCCGGGGATCAGCTTCTGAGAGAAGGCGATGTAGCCTTCGCCGGCCTTGGTGCGGTAGTCGCGAATCTGCTGCTGCCGGCGAATCCGCTCGGCCGGGGCGGCCTCGGCCAGCGAAGCTTCGATCTGATCGGCCCGAATCTCGTACAGCCCCGCCAGCCGTGTAAAGAAATCCGGTGCGGGATCGGGCTTCAGGATGTTCTCGTACGCCATTAACTCGATGGCATCGGTGGCGTTGCCACGAATTTTCAGCAGGTTGGTGACGTGCTGGAGGGCGACGATCGCCTGTTCGCGATATCGATCGCGCGACGGGCGCTGATCGACTTCCTTGGCCAAGTCGATCAGGTCGCTGACGGCGGCCTCGTCTTCCTTCAACATCGCGCGCGACACGCCCCGGCCGAGGCGTGCGAGGGGAGCGGCCTTTGAATCCGGGTGGTTGATCAGCACGATCTGGTAGAACGACTTCGCTTCCTCCGGCTTGCCGCTCGACCGGGCAATGTCGCCTAGCAGCAGGCAGGCGTCGCCGTCCAGCGGATGGCGCGGCTGGAGTTGATCGCGGGCCACCCGCAGGTATCGCTCGGCCTCGTTGCCATCGCCGAGCCGCCAGGCAACGTAGCCAAGCCTGTAGTTGATCTCGCCTTCCTGGGCCTGATCGGCAGTGAGCTTTAAGGCCTGATCCAGCAAAATTTTAGCATCGATGAAGTGGTTCTGATCGGACAGGATTTGCGCCCGCTCGCCCAAAGCCCAGGCGCGCTCGGCGTCGGTGAGCTTGGGATCTTTCAGATAGTCGAGCAGCGAGGCTTCGGCCCCCTGCGGATCGCCGCGATCGAGCAGCATTTCCACGATCTTGCGCGATAGCCGCAACGACCGATCCGGATCGAGATGGGCCGCCTTCTTATAGCTGTCGAGGGCTTCGTCGGTCTTGCCGAGGAGTTCGTATGCCTTGCCAAGCCGCCGCTGCGCGATCCCGTCGAGCTGCATGCCGCGGGCGACCGCGAGGCGCGTCTGCTCGATGATCCGGTGCTGAAGCGCCGGCACGGTGACGCGCTTCTGATCCTGATACATCTCGATCGCCTCAGCGAAATGCAGATGAATGCGCGCCTGCTGTTGCGGCGTGAGATCGTCAGAGGCGACGAGCTTCTTCAGCCGCTCGACGGCGGCCTCGGGACGCTCCATTTTCAGAAGCGTTCGCACGTCGGCGAGGCGCTGTTCGACCGTCGGGCCGGGCTTGGGGTCCCACAGCAGGTACGCGGCATACCCGAACAGCCCAAGCGATAGCATGAGCAGCGGCAATTGCCACAACTGGGCAACGGATTGATTCGGTGATTGCGCGGCGGCAGATTGCGACGTGCGCGATGACATAGCCATCCTGGCCTTTCGCACGCGATTCAGTCATGCGCCCCGCCGCCAGTCATCCATGACTTGCTGTCGCGGGATCGACGGAAAACCGAAGTTCTCCATTGTTACAATCGGCAATTTACGCGCGTCAGCTTCAAAAGCAAGCAAAAGTTGCCGAACGATTTCTTTCTCCCGGCTGAAATAACGAGAGCCCGCTAAGCCGTCTCCATTAGAAAATTTAGCGAAGTTTCGACCCAACCCTCTGCAACTCGCCTGTCTATCAATCGGAATCGCGCAATCGGAATCGCGATGAGTTGTTTCTCCAACGAAAGGACAGAACGATGCGACGTGCATTCAGTATGGCGTTGGCGATGGCATTCCTGGCCACGATGGCAGTCTCCGTCCGCGCGGACGACGACAAGGACGAAAAGAAAGGCAAGCTGCCTGACGTGGTGTGGAAAGCCGTGACCGACCGGTACCCCAAGGCCGAACTCCTGAAGTGGAAGAAGGACAAGGACGACGGGAAGATCGAGTATGAGGTAAAGATCAAAGTTGACGGCAAAAAGCGCGAGCTCGAGATCGCCGCCGACGGTAAGATCAAGGAAGACAAACTGGAAGACGACGACGATTGAATGCGATGATCACCGATTCTCCGGCAGGAAATCGAACGACCCCCTCGCGCGATCGAGCCCTGATCCCGGCGGCGGCGCAGGCGTGCTATGCTGGCGATCAGAGGAAATTGACATGACGACCACCACCGCACCCCCCGCCGCCGGGGGCGGCGATCCTGCGTCGGCCACGACGGACGAGGCGATCCTTCGACAGATGATCGGCGAGTGGAGCGATGCGCTCACCGCCAAAGACCTCGACCGCATGCTGTCTCAATACGCCGCCGACATCGTGCTGTTCGACCTGCAGCCGCCTTATAAGGTCGAAGGCTTGGCCGCCTATCGAAAAGTGTGGGAGAAAAGCCTTCCGCAACTCCCGGAAAAATTCCGTTCCGAACACCGCGACCTGCACCTCATCGTTTCCGGCGATGTGGCGTTCGCGTACTGCCTGCACGGGATCGAACCCGTGGACGAAAAGCACCCCGCCGGTACGACGTGGATACGGGCGACGATTGGCTATCGCCGGCTCGAGGGACGATGGCGCATCGTCCATGAGCACATCTCGCTCCCGTTCGACAGCGAAACAGGCAAAACGACGAATATCGTCGATCCGACTGCGGTTTGAGTTAGCAAGCCTGCGGCAGGATTACTGGATCATCTGCCTTGCAATCCCGACAAATCGGCCGCGAAGATCGTACAGGGCTTGGTCGAGGAGTTGCTGCTCCTGCGGCGTAAGGTTGCCCTTGGTCTTCGATTCCAGCACGCCCAGCGTATCGATGTGATATCGGGCCATATCCAGGCTAAACGTCGGCTGGTCGCCTTCTTCCCCCAGTTCGCCGAGGTAATAGAGCGCCTGCGTCATCGTCGACTGGACCAGCGTCGCGAAGCTGGGTTCGGGGAGTTCACGTTGCGCAGGACGAGCGGACGCGCCGGCGGAAGACGGGCCTGCCGAGGCGGGCACTGCCGCGCTGGACGCGGCGGGCTTGGACTTCGCCTCCTGTTCGGCGAGCTTGCGCTTTTCTTCCTGCGCCTGGCGTTTCCAGTCGCTGTCGATCTGAATGGTCGGTTTATCGCTCATACTTCACCCATCGTAGCCGGGCGGCGGACGATTAAAAACTCTACTGGACCTCGATGTCCAGGCCGATGTCGAGCGCCGGCGCCGAATGCGTCACCGAGCCGACGCTGATTCGCTCCACGCCGGTCAGCGCGATCGACCGCACCGTTTCCAGCGATACCCCGCCCGACGCCTCCAGCGCCACCCGCCCCTTCTTGCCGGCGGCATCGCGAAGGGAGACGGCTTGCGTCATCGTCGGGCAATCCATGTTGTCGAGCAGGACGTAGTCTACGCCGTCCACCTTCAGCACTTCTCGAAGCTGTTCGAGCGTGTCCACCTCAACCTCGATCTTACGGGAAGCGTCTTCGGCACGCGAAGCCTGAACGATCCTTGTCAGCGCCTCGCCCATCTCCCTTGCCGAGTACGCCGCCAGGTGGTTGTCCTTGATCAGCACCATGTCGTACAACCCCGCGCGGTGGTTTACCGCCCCGCCGCAAAGGACGGCATACTTGTCGAGCGAGCGGAAGCCGGGCATGGTCTTTCGGGTGTCGACCAGCTTGGCCTGGGTGCCTTCGATTCGCTTGGCGAACCGCGCGGTGGTCGTCGCCACGCCTGACATGCGCTGGAGGAAGTTCAGCGCCACGCGCTCCGCCGCCAGCAGCGATCGCATCGGCCCGCGAATGCGGAGCAACGGGGTCACCTTCTGGTCGCTGTAGCGGCCTTCGATGATCTCCATGTGAAAGCCGGGGATCATCTCCACGCGAAGCCGTTCGTCGTATGCGCGACACACGTGTTCGACCAGCGGCAGCCCGCAGACGATGCCGATCTCCTTCTGCAGCAGCGTGCCGACGCCGATCACGTCATCGCCGATCGACAGGCGCGACGTCACATCGTCGCTCGCAGGCCCGAGGTCCTCCGCCCGCGCCAACTGAATGAGATCTTTGAAAGTATTAAGAGGCGGAAACGGATGCATAGCTCATCATTCTAGCACGGCGGCGCCATTCTGAGTTTGCGGTGAGGGTTTTCAATACGAACTGAAAATGCTGAAAATGCGTGGTCCAAGCTGAATCGAATAGCAGATGTAACATTTTGTGACATTCCCCCCACTAAAACGGCCGGTAATCCCAGCATTTCATGGGGATCTCTTCACGCCATTTCTACCGCCGCTGCGGCAAAACGTCGGCCGCAAAACATCGTGAAAAACAGGGCCATCTACGACGAGTTCGCCGGCGCGAACGCGTTGCGCGCGCGATGTCCCAAGGAAGGTTATCGACGTACCGCTACATTCGGCAAATCATGAGGAAATCGCTTGGAATCAAAAAAAGTTCGCAAATCGACGCAGAAATACGGTTGACAGGCGCGCTCATCAGTTTATTTATGAAAGTACATGCGTTGTGAACAACGCGTGTGCGTCGCGAACTGAGATTGAACGCCGGCCTTCACGAGTGCGGCGTCGATCTTGTGACGGCTCGTACACATCACGTGCGGGTCACGGCCCATGCGGGCCTGCCTTCCTTCGCGAAGGCCAGCGAACGGCGCGAGCGGCGGATGTCGCTTGTGGAAAGAGACTCAGGGTTCGGGTGCGGTTGCCGCATTCCCAATAGTTCGTTTTCGCGTCTTCGTGCGCTTCCTCGAATGCGTGCGCGCCCGGTCATATCCACGACTCGGCGTGCGTATGCGTCTCGGGCGGCAGCGTCGCGTCGCGCCTTTCAGGGAGACCTCATATGAACAGTGCCGCCGCTTCGCTTTCCGATGTGCTGTCGTCCAGCGGTTTCGGCGCGCCGCCGATGGTGCGATTTCCTCGGATCGATCCCCGCGCCGACCAGGACGAGGAGTGGTGCGAGTTGTATACCGGCGGCGAATGGCTTCGGCTTCGCCTGCATGATTACGCCGACATCTACCGCCAGCGCGGTCTTTACGAACACCTGTTTGCCGATCTTCTGGAATGCACCTCTCCGCAGCGCGTGATCGGCCTGCTCGCCGACGTGATGCGCGACCACGATGATCGTCCTACCGACTGCTCCGCGATCGACCTTGGCGCCGGCAATGGCATGGTGGGCGAGCAAATGCGCGCCGTCGGCGTCCGCCGGCTGGTCGGCGTCGATATCATCCCCGACGCCGCCGACGCCGCCTCGCGCGACCGGCCGGGCTTGTATGACGATTACGTCGTCGCCGATCTCTGCGCCCCCTCCGATCAGGACCGCAGGCGGCTTGAGCAATTCGAGCCCAACTTGCTGGTAACCGTATCGGCCCTCGGCTTTGGCGATATTCCGCCGCAGGCGTTCTGGAACGCATTGTCGGCGATCAGCACGCCGGGCTGGGTGGCGTTCAACATCAAAAGCTCGTTCCTCAGCGGCGACGACAGCACTGGCTTCTGCCGGCTCATCCGCGCGTTGTTCGACCGGGAAGTGCTGCAGCTTCAGGCCTCCCGACGCTACGCCCACCGCCGGAACGTGCAGGGCGAGCGGCTTCATTATGTCGCAATGGTCGCCCGAAAGATGGCCGACCTGCCTGAGGACCTGTTCGCGGACCTGTAATGATCCGACTCGAACACCTCAGCAAGTCCTACCCGTCCTCCACCGCCTCGGGCCAGCCCATGCATGCGGTGCGGGACGTCTCGTTGCACGTGCGTGCCGGCGCGGTGCTGGCGCTGGTCGGCACGAGTGGGTGCGGCAAGACGACTACGCTGAAGATGATCAACCGCCTTATCGAGCCTACCAGCGGCGTGGTGCTGATCGGCGGGCAGGACGTGCGAGAGGTGGACGCCGTCTCGCTGCGCCGGCAAATCGGCTATGTGTTCCAGATGATCGGCCTGATGCCGCACTGGACGGTCGGCGACAACGTCGCAACCGTCCCGCGGCTGCTCGGCTGGCCTGACGCAAAGGTGCGAAGCCGCACAGACGAACTGCTGGCGATGGTCGGCCTGGACCCGTCGGTCTACCGCGACCGTCGGCCGGCGCAGTTGTCGGGAGGCCAACGCCAGCGCGTGGGCTTCGCGCGCGCGCTCGCGGCCGGCCCGAAGGTAATGCTGCTCGACGAGCCGTTCGGCGCGATCGACCCGATCCAGCGATCCGCGCTGCAGGACGAATTCAAGGCGATCCAGAAGACGTTCGGGCTCACCGTGGTGATGGTGACGCACGACGTCTCCGAAGCGCTGTTGCTCGCCGATACGATCGCCGTCATGGACGGCGGACAAGTGCTGCGGGCGGGATCGCCTCGGGAACTGATGACCGACCCACAACACCCCTACGTCGAACTGCTGATCAACACGCCCCGCCGGCACGCCGAGTCGATCGAGCGGCTTGCGGACCTCGGAAAGCCGGAGCCGGCCAGATGACCGATCAAATCATGGTGCAACTGTCGCGCCTGCCCGATCGGCTCGCGGCACATGTGTTATTGACGGTGGCGGCGTTGGGGATCGGTACCGCCATCAGCGTGCCGCTGGCGATCCTCGCCAACCGGCTGCCCCGGCTTCGCGGGCCGCTGCTGGGCACGGCAGGCGTCGTGCAGACGATCCCGAGCCTGGCATTGCTGGCCTTAATGGTCCCGCTGTTGGGGCAGATCGGCTTTCTGCCGGCGTTCATCGCACTGGTGCTGTACAGCATGTTGCCGATCCTTCGAAATACGGTAACAGGGTTGGCCCAGGTCGACCCCGGCGTGCGCGAGGCGGCGATGGGCGTGGGCATGTCGTCACCGCAGATGCTGTTGAAAGTGGAACTTCCGCTGGCGCTGCCCGTGATCATCGCGGGCATCCGCACGAGCGCGGTGTGGGTGGTGGGCATCGCGACGCTCTCAACGCCGGTGGGCCAGGCGAGCCTGGGCGACTACATCTTTCAGGGACTACAACTGCGAAACAACACCGCCGTCCTCATCGGATGCGCTGCGGCCGCGACGCTGGCGTTGACGTTGGACGGACTGATTCGCCTCCTCGAAGCCGGCGTGCAAAACGCCCGCCGCGGCCTCGTGTCGGCGGCAGGCGCGGGATTGCTGTTGGTAGCAGGCATTGCGGCGATCCCACTGATGAAATCGCCGGTCGGCGCGCACGTCGGCGCGAAATCGTTTACGGAACAATACATCGTCGCGGAGATCGTCGGCAACCAGTTGCGAGAGCAGGGGTTCACCGCCAAGGTCACGCGCGGAATGGGGTCGTCAATCCTGTTCGAGAGCCTGGTGAACGGCAACATCGACGTCTACGTCGATTACACGGGGACGATCTGGGCGAACGTCATGAAGCGCACCGAGATCGAGGACGCCGACGCGACCTACGAGCAAGTGAAGGACCACCTCAAAGCCGAATACGGCATCGAAACCATTGGCCGACTAGGGTTTGAGAATACGTATGCGTTGGCGATGCGCCGCGACGACGCGGCGCGGCTGGGCGTTCGTACGGTGGCGGAACTCGCGCTGCACGCGCCGGCGATGTCGATCGCCGGCGACTACGAGTTCTTCGGCCGGCCAGAATGGACGCGGCTACAGGAGACGTACGGATTGCGGTTCAAGGACGTGCGCGGGATGGACTCCACGCTGATGTACAACGCCGTGCGCGACGATAATGTACAGGTGATCAGCGCCTTCAGCACCGACGGTCGGATTGCCGCGTACGACCTGCGCGTGCTGGCCGATCCGCAGAACGCCCTGCCGCCTTACGACGCGGTGATCCTCGTCTCCCGTCAGGCCGCCGCCAAGCCGGGCTTTATCGAGGCGCTAAGGCCGCTGGTGGGCTCGATCTCAGACGAGCGCATGCGCGAGCTGAACAAGGCCGTAGACGTCGACGGCCGTCTGCCGGTCAACGTCGCGAAGGAATAGAAACAACGTGGAACGCGAGCGTCGACCGATCAGTGCGACGTCGATTTCTTCTTCCCCTTAAGTCCCTTGCTCTTGGGCTGCCATACTTTCGGCTTTTCCTCTTCAAACACCCCGGCCGTGCTGGAAATAGTCGGGGCGCCCTTGAGTTCGTTCACGCGATCGCGAAGTTGCGCGGCCCGCTCGAACTCGAGGTTCTGCGCGGCCGTCAGCATTTCCTCTTCGAGCAGCGCGATGAGTTCGGTCTGGTCAAGCTGCGCCTCGGTCGCAGCGCCCATCGCCTCGGCTGCGGTCTTGCGGGCGCGGATCTCGCTCTCGATCGACTGGCGGATCGCCTTTTTCACCGTCGCGGGCGTGACGCCGTGCTCGGCGTTGTACTTCGCCTGAATCGCCCGGCGGCGCTCGGTTTCGTCCATCGCCCGCTGCATCGCTGGCGTGACGGTGTCGGCATAGAGGATGACCTTCGAATTCACGTTGCGCGCCGCACGCCCGATGGTCTGGATCAGCGACGTTTCGCTTCGCAGAAAGCCGGTCTTGTCGGCGTCCAGAATGCACACGAGCGATACCTCGGGCAAATCCAGCCCCTCGCGCAGCAGATTGATGCCGATGAGCACGTCGAAGTCGCCCCTGCGCAGGTCGCTGAGGATTTCGACGCGCTCGATGGTCTGGATTTCCGAGTGCAGGTAGCGGCACTTCAGCCCCGCCTCCTGAATGTAGGCCGACAGGTCTTCCGCCAGCCGCTTGGTGAGCGTGGTGACGAGCACGCGCTCGCCGCGATCGACGACGGCCTTCACCTGTTCGAGCAAGTGCGGCACCTGGCCTTGCGCGGGGTGAACCTCGATGACCGGATCGATCAGCCCCGTCGGCCGGATGACCTGCTCGACGACTTCGCCGCCGGTCTTTTCCAGTTCGATCTTGCCGGGCGTGGCGGAGACGAAGATCACGCTGCTCCACATCGCCTCGAATTCCTCGTACCGCATCGGCCGGTTGTCCATCGCGCTGGGGAGGCGGAAGCCGTGATCGACCAGCACTTCCTTTCGCATGCGGTCGCCGACGTACATCGCGCTGATCTGCGGCAAGGTGACGTGCGATTCGTCGACCATGAGCAGGAAATCCTTGGGGAAATAGTCGATGAGCGTGTACGGCTTCTCCCCCGGCTGCCTGCCGTCGAAGTGGCGGGAGTAGTTCTCGATGCCGGAGCAGTAGCCGACTTCCTGGATCATCTCCAGGTCGTACTTGGTACGGGCGAGCAGCCGCTGGGCTTCGAGCAGCTTGCCCTGGCCGCGCAGCTTCATGACTTGCAGGTCGAGTTCGTCTCGAATCTGCTGAACCGCCCCGCCGATCTTCTCCTCCGGCATCACGTAGTGGACGGCCGGGTAGATGAAGATGCCGTCGTGGCTCTGCAATATCTCGCCGGTGAGCGGGTTGATCGCGTCGATGTTGGTGATCTCGTCGCCGAAGAACTCGACGCGGTAGGCGAACTCCTCGTATGACGGATGCACCTCCATCACGTCGCCGCGAACGCGGATCGTGCCGCGTTTGAAATCGAAGTCGTTCCGCTGGTACTGCAGGTCGAGCAGCTTCTTGATCAGCTCGTCGCGTTCGATCGGCACATCCCTGCGAATCGATACCACGCTGTTTCGGTATTGCTCCGGCGAACCGAGGCCGAAGATGCACGAGACACTGGCGACAATAATCACGTCATCCCGGCTCACCAGATGCGAGGTGGCGCTGAGGCGCAGGCGATCGAGGTCGTCGTTTCGCGAGGCGTCCTTCTCGATGTAGATGTCCCGCTGCGGGATGTACGCCTCGGGCTGGTAGTAGTCGTAGTAGCTGACGAAGAAGCCGATCGCGTTGTGCGGGAACAGCTCTTTCATCTCCTCGTACAACTGGGCCGCCAGCGTCTTGTTGTGGCTGATGATGAGCGTGGGCTTCTTCAGGGTCGCGATGGTGTGCGCCATCGTGAAGGTTTTGCCCGAACCGGTAACGCCCATCAGCGTCTGGAATTTTTTGCCTTCGTTCACGCCCTGCACGAGCTTGGCGATCGCCTGCGGCTGATCGCCCTGAGGCTGAAATGATGATACGACTTCGAACTGCGGCATGGCGGTTATTGTAGGCAAGCGGCACGTTGTCGTCTCGCGCAATGTGCGTGTAATGTTTGGATCGATGTCTTGGGGAGAGGAACCAGCCGTACTTCGCGTTATAGTGGGCGTGATGTCCGAAGCGGTAACCGGCAAACTCGACGACGCCCAAGAGCGCGGCAAGCTGTTTTTCATGCACGCGCTGGGTCGTAACGCGTTGCCGGACAAGATATTAATCGACGGCAAGACATGGGTGGCCGCCACGTTCATCAAGCACGATTTTTTCGCCGCCACCGGGTTTTATCGTTGTGAGGAAACCGGCGAAAAATCGGTCGTCAAAATCGCCCGGACCGAGCCCTTCCTCGGCCTGCCGATGAAATGGCTCGGGCGGCTCATCGACGGGCGCGAGCGGCGTTTCTATCGCAAGCTGGCCGACCTGCCGAACGTCCCCACGGTGATCGGACGCGTCGGCGATACCGGCTTCATGCACGCCTACGTCGAAGGCCGGCCGCTGGAGAAAAACAAGCCGGTCCCCGATGCCTTCTTCGCGGAACTGTTGCGGTTGATCGACGTGCTGTACGTCCGTGGGATTGCGGTGGTCGATACGAACAAACCCGAAAACATCCTCCTCGGCAACGACGGCCGACCGCATTTGATCGATTTTCAGATCAGCTTCGACGTGAACGACCTCGGCGGCATCTGGCCGGGCACCGCCATCCTGCGACAATTCCGCAAGACCGACGTTTATCACGTCCTGAAACACAAGAAACGCCTCCGCCCCGACCAGTTGACCGACGCCGAGCGGCAGATCGTCGAAACCCGAAGCTGGCCGGTCCGGTTGCATCGGACGCTGACAAAACCATACTTCATCGTCCGCCGGCGCCTCTTCGCATGGTTGCGTGAAAAGGGGATGTTGATGCCGGAAGGATCGAAATAGAAGGGTTGTTAGTTGCCAGTTGCCAGCCTTGGCATTGCTGGCAACTAGCAACTGGCAACTCTGGAGAATCAATGAACGTCCTCGTCGCCGGCGGTGCCGGGTATATCGGGTCGCACACGGTCAAGTCGCTGGTCGCCGCGGGGCATACCGCGGTCATCTACGACAACTTCGATCGCGGCCATCGCGAGATCCCCGACATCCTCAAGGTGCCCGCCATCGATGGCCAACTCGACGACGCCGCGAAGCTCAGGAAGGCCCTCGTCGATCACAAGGTCGAGGCCGTCATGCACTTCGCGGCCTACGCCTACGTCGGCGAGTCGGTCCACGAGCCGCTGATGTACTATCACAACAACGTCAGCACGACGATCAACGTCCTTGAAACGATGCTCGACGTGGGCGTGAAGAAGTTCGTCTTCTCCAGCACCTGCGCCACCTACGGCGACCCCGACGCCGTGCCGATCACCGAAGACGAATCGAAGAAGCCCGTCAGCCCCTACGGCCGCAGCAAGTGGATGGTCGAGCAGATCCTGATGGACCTCGCCGCCGCCCGGAAAGACTTCAAGTTCGCCGCGTTGCGGTACTTCAACGCCAGCGGCTGCTCGCTCGACGGCGTCATCGGCGAAGACCACGACCCCGAGACGCACCTCATCCCCGTCATCCTGCAATCGATCCTGGGCATCAAGGATAAGATCACGGTCTTCGGCACCGACTATCCCACGCCCGACGGCACGAACGTGCGCGACTACATCCACGTCGAAGATCTGGCCGACGCGCACATCAAGGCGATGCAGAAGCTCGACGCGCACCAGACCATCCAGTGCAACCTCGGCACGGGCAACGGCTTCAGCGTCAAGCAGATCATCAACGCGGTGGAAAAGGTGACCGGCAAAAAAGTCCCCGTCGAGTACGGCCCCCGCCGCTCCGGCGACGCGATCGCGCTCTGGGCCAATCCGCAGAAGGCCAAAGACCTGCTCGGCTGGGAAGCCAAACACAAAGACCCCGAGGCCATCATCCGCAGCGCGTGGAACTGGTTTCAGAAACACCCGCGCGGCTATGGTTCGCGAAGTAACTGAACTGTAAAACATTTAAGGAGAGTGCCGAATGAAAAACCCCCTGCTGTTGTCGCTCTGTCTCGCTTCGCTGGCGTTCGCCGAACCAACGGTGACGTCGCCTTCGACCCAACCCGCGGCGAAGGACTTCGGCGAACCGATGAAGCTAACCGACGCCGACACCATCGAAGTCGCGCAAGTCCTCAAAGATCCTGCCGCCTACGAAGGAAAGGCCGTGCGCATCGCGGGCAGCGTCACCAAGGTTTGCACCAACAAGGGCTGCTGGCTGGAAATGACCACGCCCGACACGACGCATCGCCTGTTCGTGAAGTTCACCTGTCCCATCGATGACGAGCGCCTCATTCCCGAGAACGCGGTCGGACAGAAGGCGATCGTTGAAGGCGTCATCAAGATGACGGAGATCAGCGAGGAATCGGCCCGCCATTACGCCGAGGACGCTGGCGCGAGCCAGGAGGAGATCGAGAAGATCAAGGGTCCGCAGAAGCGCGTCCGCCTCATGTCGCCCGCCGCAAAATTGCTCGGATAAACCCGTTTACTACGGAATTCTGTTATGGCTAAGCGATCGATCGTTCTCATTCCCGGCGATGGCATCGGCCCCGAGGTGACGGGCGCCGCGCGTC
Organism: Phycisphaerae bacterium; assembly: GCA_037189665.1. Classification (GTDB taxonomy): domain Bacteria; phylum Planctomycetota; class Phycisphaerae; order Tepidisphaerales; family Tepidisphaeraceae; genus BPJO01. The sequence goes on from JBBCIV010000036.1 coordinate 13,546, forward strand.
GCGTGCTCGAGGCCGCCGGCTTCAGGCCCGAGTGGGTCGTCGTCCCCGCCGGCGCGGATGCGGTGGAGCACCACGGCTACGACAACGTCCTGCCCGACGTCACCCTCAACGCCATCCGCGAACATAAGGTGGCGCTCAAGGGACCGGTCACCACGCCGGTCGGCAAGGGCTTCAAAAGCGTGAACGTCCAGCTCCGCCAGAAGCTCAGCCTCTACGCCGCGGTCCGGCCTGTGCGGTCGATCGACGGGATCAGGACGCGCTACGAAGGCGTGGACATGGTCATCGTCCGCGAGAACACCGAAGGCCTCTACACCGGCATCGAAAACGAAGTCGCGCCCGGCGTCGTCACCAGCCTGAAGGTGGCCACCGAGGTTGCCTGCACGCGCATCGCCAAGTATGCGTTCGAGTACGCCATGCAACGGCACCGCAAGAAGGTGACCGTCTTCCACAAGGCCAACATCATGAAGCTGACCGACGGGCTGTTCCTCAACTGCGCCCGCAAGGTGCACGAGAGCTATCCCGAGGTACAGTACGACGAGCTGATCATCGACGCCGGCTGCATGAAGCTGGTGCAGGACCCGACCAAGCTCGACGTGCTGCTGATGGAAAACCTCTACGGCGACCTCGTCTCCGACCTGTGCGCAGGTCTGGTCGGCGGGCTGGGCGTGGTGCCGGGCAGCAACATCGGCTCGGACTACGCGGTGTTCGAGGCCGTGCACGGCTCGGCGCCCGACATCGCCGGCAAAGGTCTGGCCAACCCGCTGGCTTGCATCATGAGCGGCGTGATGATGCTGAACCACATCGGCGAAGAGGCGATCGCCGGCCGGGTGAAGGACGCGTACAACCGCGTGCTTGGCGGCGGCGACCCGTCCTGGCTCACCCGCGACCTCGGCGGCACGGCCTCGACCGACCAGTTCGCCGACGCGGTGATCGCCAGGCTGTGACGGCCTGCTTTGCCGTGCTTTATCGGACGTCCGAATTTCCCGGCCCTGCGGGCGTTAAGGCACACCCCTTGTCGGTCGATACGACGTACAAGGTAATGTGATGGCCTCAGCGAAACAGACAAGCCGACTGGACGAACTCGGACACGAAGGCCGCCGCGCCCCGCGGCGAGGCACGAAGGACCTGGCGATCGTCACCCTCGGCGAATCGACGGCCGTCCGCGCTGCCGACAGCTATCCGGTGCAGTTGCAGGACCTCTCCGTCCGCGGCGCCCGGTTCGTCGGCCGCGTGCCATTGCGACGCGGGGACCATTTCGTTCTCTATCTGCCGATCGACGAACACCGCGTCACCCTCCTCGCCACCGCCGTTCATGCCACGTCCGCCGACGACGGCACGACCAGCGTGGGAGCGGAGTTCTCGTGTATCGTCCGTACCGAAAAATCACGCGCTGAAACTCCCGCCTGCCTCGAAGAGGCCGAGCTGTCCCGCATCCGCGCGATGATGCTCGACAACTGAACGATGCTGCCGCCTTTCGCTACGCCGTCGCCAGGCCCTCAACGGGCAATCCTGACCCGACCTCACCCGCCCCGGCCGACGTCCACCGTCGCGCCGCCGTGCGAACGATGAGCGGCAACGCCATCAACCCGATCGAAACCAGGTACATCGTCCCCAGCCGCCCCGGCCACTCGCCGAACGCCAGCACGATCGCCCGCTGATGCGTCGCGATCCCGCCGACGTAAGCGTAGTTGGCGTCCAGCAGCAGGTTGAACGGCGTCACCGCCGCCACCCACCACGCCGTCGCCAGCGCCACGACGTTGAAATCGCGCCAGTTCGGCTCAAACGAACGTACGAAGCGGTCATATGTGAGCGCGACGAGGATGGCGGCGTGCGTGCCGAAATAGACCCAGAAATCGGCGTGCGCCGGCCCGGCTTTCACGACCGGGAAGACGAAGGCGATCGAGCTGAACGTGATGCCCCAGAACTGGAGGGCCGCCCGGGTGCTGTGCGTCGGCTTCATCAGCACGACGCCCGCGAGAATGCCGGTCAGATCGCACCAGTGCAGCGGCAGCGAGGTCGCCGCCCCGGCTCGCGGATGCGTCCAATCCCACATCGCGCCCGCCGCCCAGACGAGCAGCAGGAACACGCCCATCGCCGGCTCAAATGGGCTGCGCGTCTTCCGCTGCACGCGCCGGCCCAGCATGGCGACCGCGGCGCATACGCCCACCACGCACGCGACGACGATCGCGTGCTTCACTGAAAACGGCTGAAAAGTGTGAACGTTACCCCACAGGGTCACGGCGGCTCCCGGTTTTCATGGCAAGCCGACCGTACGATTCAATCCCTTCGCCCGGCCAATCAAAACGACGCCCTGAAAATCTCCGTTCCTAAACGCCGCCCGATAAGCCACGGCTGCCCGAGTCATGGGTTGGCTGCGGCCGGCGCTTCGACGGGGGACGTGCTGACTTCGTCGTTCGTCTCGGCCTTTCGCATGTTCACGGCCTCAATGCACGCCACCGCCAGCAGCAACGTGCCGGCTGCGAAGGTGTGGTAGTTCAGGAAGGCCTGGCGATTAAAGAACAGGAAGACGATCGACGTCAGCCCCACGCCGAGCACGAAGCCGGCGATGTTTCGCGGCATTCTCCACAACAACAAGCCCCATGTTGGAACGACAAGCATAAATGGGATGGCCGACCACCATTTCGGCGGCTCGAAGTCGCTCGGCTGCGCGTTGGCAAACAACGCCAGAAAGCTGAACGCGTCGTACCGGAAGGGTTGTTTGACCTGAATGGTGACGTTGCTGTTCCAGAACGCCGCCCAATCCCACACCGCCAACGGCAGCGAAACGACGGCCCCGGTGATGACGGTGATCGCGAGGAATCGCACCGTCGTCCCCCACGCGAGCGGCCGAGGCAGGATCAGGAAAATCAGCGGCAGGAAGATGATGTTGTACTGCTTTAACGACAGGAAGACCCCCAGCGCCACCGGCAACGCCGCCGGCGCCCTCACCGCCGTCAACGCCACCCCCACCAGTGCCAGCATTAAAAACGGCTCCGTCCACGCGTTCTCGATGACCACCCACGCCGCCGGCGCCGTCAACCACAACACCGCCGCCGCCTTCGCCGCCCGCCCGCTCGACACCAGCCCGATCCCCAACCCCGCCAGCGCAAACGCCGCCGCATGCGCATACCGCGATTCCCCCGTCAGCCAATAACTCGGCAAATACAGCCACATGCTCATCGGCGGATACGGAAAACCGAACATCACGCGCCCGTCCTTCTGCACCTCCAACGAATAAAACCGGCTCGGCGACCCGTCCGGCTCCAGGTAGGGATTCCGAAACGTGATCGCATACGGATTCCGCCCCTCCAGCAACGCCGCCGCCGATTCCTGGTGGAACATGAAGACGTCGATCTTGGGTTTGAGGGAGTGGTGTATCACATATACAGCCACGACGAACTGCGCCACCGCAATCGCAACAAGGACAAAGCGGCCTGATGCGCGAGACGTCAGGTACAGAACCGCGCTGAGGAGTGTCGCTCCGGCCCCAAACGCAGGCACGATATATCCCCACGTCGATCCCGGCGCGAAGTAATAGAAATGCTTGGCGAACGGCAAGACCACAAACTGCCCGATTGCGATGATCGCCGCGATAAAACACAGGGCAGACAAGCCGATCTGCCGATTCCAGAACGATGGAAGAAATACCGCGCCAACGATACCGATGATGATGCCAATCGAGAGGATTAACCCCTCAAACTGATACAGGCCCTCCGTAATGGACAACAGCCCTTGGTACACGCCGGTCGCGATGCAAAGGACGACCACGACGATCGGCAAAAAAGCATTATCGCGGTACGCATTGGTCATCTTCTTACCAAGTATCGAACTTCACTCCGCCTTGTGTTGAATCGAAAAGCGGCGCACGGCGAACGCCCGGCTTGTGATGTGCTTGCGTTGTGGGTATACCCATCCGCATGCCAGCGGTCAGCATTGTCTTGCCCATCCTGAATGAGCGGGAGAACATCGCAATACTACTGGATGAGCTCGAAAACGCATTGAGCGGCATTGAGTTCGAGGTGATCGCCGTCGACGACGGCAGCACCGATGGCACTCGCGAGTTGCTTAAAGAACTATGTCAGGCCAAGCCGTACCTGAAACTCATCTTCTTTCGGCGCAACTTCGGGCAGGCCGCCGCCTTTGATGCGGGTTTCCGAAGTGCCACTGCTCCCGTCGTTGTCACGCTCGACGCTGATCGACAAAACGATCCCGCCGACATCCCGATGATGCTCCGGAAACTCGACGAGGGATTCGACCTCGTCGCCGGCCGTCGTGCCAATCGGAAGGACGCGGCAGTCCACCGGAAATTGCCCTCGCGAATCGCGAACTTCATCATTCGCGCCGTGACGCGCACCGAGCTTCGCGATCTTGGATGCTCCCTGAAAGTCTATCGGCTGGAGTTCGTCCGCGATGTTCGCCTCTACGGCGAAATGCACCGCTTCCTTGGCGTAACGCTTCAGCAGATGGGCGCTCGGGTCACGGAGGTCGACGTCAACCACCGCGCCCGGGTGGCTGGCACCAGCAAGTACGGGCTGGCACGAACGTTTAAGGTGATCCTCGACCTGATGACAATCTGGTTCTTAGCCGGCTATCAGACGAAGCCCATCTATGTTTTCGGCGGCGCGGGGTTGGTGATGCTGATGTTATCAGGGCTCATATCGCTCTACGTGCTTTACGAAAAGATTTTCGACGGCGCGTATGTTCACCGCAATCCGCGATTCATCCTGTCGATGGTATTCGCGTTGGTCAGCGTGCAGTTGTTCGCCATCGGCCTGCTCGCGGAAATGCTGGCGCGAACTTACTTTGAGTCTCAAGGACGCGCGCCTTATACGGTTCGCGAAAGGCACGGATTCAAAGACGACGCCTGATTTGCCGGCTGACGTACCGTGCGCCCCCCGTGCAGGCGCTGGAATGCGATAGATCACCGTTGTTGTGCGCTCGTCGTGAGACCTCCAAATATGTGCGGGATTACCGGCTACATTGTTCGTCGCCCCAATCCGGAAGCCTTGCGGCGGATGACGTCTCGCATTGCGCATCGCGGCCCCGACGGAGAGGGATTCCACCATCAGGTTTCCGGCGACTGGCACATCGGTTTTGGTCATCGGCGCCTGGCCATCATCGACATTGCGGGCGGCGCGCAACCCGAAACGGACGCCAGCGGGCGCAACGTCATCACGTATAATGGCGAGGTCTACAACTTCCGCCGCCTTCGCGCCGTGCTGGAGCGGAAATCCGTCCCATTCCATACCCAATGCGATACCGAAGTCGTTCTGCAACAGATGGTAGATCAAGGCCAAGAAGGCGTGGCCGCGCTGGATGGAATGTTCGCCTTCGCGTATTGGGATGACCGCCATCGCTCTCTATTGCTGGCGCGGGACCGCGCCGGTATTAAGCCACTTTACTATGCCTCAACGCCGGACGGCGGCATCATCTTCGCATCGGAACTGACAGCGCTCCTGGAACACCCGGATTGCCCGCGCACGGTAGATCGGGAGTCCGTCGCGTGGTTCTTCTTCTCTGACTACGTTCCTCCGCCTCGGTCCATTTTGAAGGGAGTGCGCAAACTGGAGCCCGGCTGCAGCATCCAGTGGGATAATGGGAGACTTTCCGAACCCCGCCGCTACTGGTCACCACCCGTCACATCGACCTCGGTAGGCGACGATGAGTCGGCCATCATCTCCATTCGCGATCTCCTTGAAGAAGCCGTGCGCGACCAAATGGTCGCCGACGTGCCGCTGGGCGTATTCCTAAGTGGCGGCCTCGACTCGTCGACAATCGCGTTATTCGCGTCGCGGCATACGAGTACCCCCTTAAGAACTTTCTCCATCGGCTTCGACAACCCCGATTTCGATGAATCGCAATATGCTCGCCAGGTCGCAGAACATATCGGCTCGGTCCACATTGAAGAGCGCATTAAGGAAGCCGATCTGCTCGATTGGCTACCCCACGCTCTTGCTGCCATCGACGAGCCGATGGCCGATCCATCTATTGTGCCAACGTATTTGGTCTCCCGTGTCGCCGCCAAACATGTAAAAGTATGCCTCGGCGGAGACGGAGGCGACGAGTTATTCGGCGGATATCCGACGCTGAAAGCACACCGACTGGCAAAACTCTACGAACGAGTGCCGAACGCGCTGCAACGGTTCGTCCAACATCGATTGCTGCCCTCACTTCCCAATTCGGATAGGCGGCACAACTTTGTGTGGAAGCTGGAACGATTCGCATCGCGTTTCGAAAACGATGCGCAACGACGTCATCTTCGATGGATGGGGAACGTCGATCTGCCGCAGCTTCCGGAATTGGGAATCGAACCGGCCCTCCAACCACGATTGGAAGAGCTGCTGGTGCGGCCTTCCGATGATCTTCTGAACGACATCATCCGCCTGGATTTTACAACCTACCTGCCGCACTCCGTCTTGACGAAAGTCGATCGCGCCTCGATGGCGCAAGCGCTTGAGGCGAGGCCGCCGTTCCTGCACACAAGATTGATGGATGCGGCGCTAGCACTCCCGTCTTGTATGAAATACCGGGGCAAGACTGGCAAATGGGTGTTGAAAGCGGCTGTTCGGGGAGAGTTGCCCAACGAGATCATCGATCGACCGAAACGCGGATTCGGAATCCCGTTACAGGGGTGGATGCGCGGAGCGCTCGCGCAACGCCTGCAGGATATCCTCAGCAGGTCGCCTGTTTGGGAACACGAATTACTGAGTCAACGCCGATTCCGCGAATATTTCGACGAACATCAAGCTCGACGTCGAGACCGAGCCAAGCCATTATGGTCGCTACTCGTTCTGGACGACTGGATGCGGCGCTCTCTTGGCTAAAGGCCCGACGACCGCCATCGCTGCGGCGACAAGGCCGATGGCCATCACGAAATAGTTGGTGAAACCGCGGGTGAGCAGGAAGAACGCCAGCAAGGTGGCCGCCAAGCCTGTGCAGAAACCGAAAACGTCGGGCCGCCCCCATTTGGCAAAGATCAGCGCGACCAAAATCGAAACGACGAGGCCAACGTTGTTGGGCCATGGTGCCTCGCCATTGCGGCCGAGGGCGCTCATCCAGGACATCGAGTCCGCTCGGAATACCGTCATCGTGTGCGCCCGCACCAACGAATGGAAGTAAGCCTCCGGATCGATGGCAAACCACGGCCCGTGGATTGCCAACGCTGTAAGGCCGGCTAGAGCGAGAAACCGCACCGACGAGCGAAGTTCCAGCGGCCGCGGAAGCACCAGCAACAATAGCGGAGCCGCGGCAACCATATACTGCTTAGACGCCAGCATCGCGGCCAGTGGAATGACCGCCCACCTTGAGTTACGCGATGACAGATAGACGAATATCCCCAGCGCCGCGAATAACGGCATTTCAGTCCATCCCGATTCCAATACATGGAACATCCTCGGCGCTAACAACAACAGCACCGCCGCCACCATTCCATGCCATCGCGAGGCGCATTGCGACAGAAAGCCTGCCCCGATCAGCAAACACGCCAGATACCCGTAACGGTAGTCCCCGAACAAGAGATATGATGGTAGCGAGACGTACAACATCGTCGGGGGATACGCGAAGCCGTACGTCGTACGTCCATTTCTCACCATCTCAGCGTTCGTATATGGGCTACCCGGTCCATAGATATCCGGAAACGTCATCGCATACGGGTTCTGTCCGTTCAGCACCGCCTCACATGAAAGCTGGTGATGGGAGAACAGGTCGATCTGTGGGTCCGGAGAGCGCCAGATGATCCATCCCCCTGCCACGCCCATCGTGAGGAGTAACAGCGGCACGGTCGCCCATTGCGGCAACCGCGGTAAAAGTGCGCTGACGATCGCGATCGCACCGACGGCCGCAGCCAGCGCGGAAAATTGCTCTCGGTTGCCCGGAGTGGCCATCGCCACATAAATTCCGGGCGATGTTACTACCATTACTGCAGCGAACACGACCACGATCGGCAATACGAGATACCCCGTCGCTATAGGAATCGTCCGCGACGCGCTTCCCCTCAGCAATGGGAGTGTGAAGAGGCTGGCCAACGAAAGGGTCGCAAGCCATAGTGCGGCCCAACCTTGGCCGATCGCCCAGAGCGCCAGCGCCCCGCCAAGCGACGAGTACGTCGCCAGCGTAATCAACGTGCGAACGGATGTGCGTTCGGCTGAGCCACCTCGTCCAACGATTGCCTGCTCCATTGAGCGTGATAATGCATCCGAATCGCGGTGAGGGCAACTGAGGTCGATTGACGGCGCGTCGTGCTTCACGATAACGTCGAGCAATGAAGTGGAGACCGCTCCTCAAGCTGACCTTGGCACTTGGGCTGGCAGCAACTACAGCATGGGCCATCCAGGCCGTTAAGTTTCGCGATGTTCTGACTCCCTCCAGCCTGATTCTGGGCGGCGCGATCGCGTTCCTGCTCGGATTCATCCCCCTGCTAAATGGCCCACTGGCGTCGCGGTTACACCAAAAGCTGGCGTCTCTCGGACGTCCGAAGCTCGCGATCGCAGTGGGCGCGGTCGCCGCGATCGCAATTGGCGGGCTGATCTACGCGCTCAACCGCCCCGCACAATTGCTCTGGCACGACGAATTTCAGTTCCACCTGCAATCCCAGCTCCTGGCGCAATTCCGTCTCTGGATGCCGCCTCATCCACTTAGTGCGTTCTTCGACACATTTTATGTGCTGATGCAGCCGGTCTACGCTCCGCAGTCTTTTCCGGGCGCATCCATGTTGTTTACGCCCACCGTCTGGCTTCATCTGCCGACGTGGTTTATGCCTTTGACGGTAACCGGCGTCGCCTGCGGCTTGCTGTGGTGGGTGTTGTCTGAACTGATCGACCCATGGTGTGCAACCGTCGGGATCGTTGTGCTGATATGCTCATTCGGCTTTCAGCGCCTATCGACGATGTACATGGCGCAGATCCCGATGTTGATGTTCGGCCTCGCCGCATTCGCATCCATGCTGTGCTGGCGCAAGCGGCCTTCATGCAAAACGGCGGCGCTCGTCGGACTTTTCCTGGGCTGGGCCGCGATCACGCGCCCTCTCGATGCGATGTGCTACGGGGCCATCGTTGGCCTTGGTATGCTCCCTACGTTTTTGCGACTCTCGCCCAAAACGATGCTGCTCACAACGCTAGTCATCCTGGCAACGGCCACACCATTCCTGACAATCCAGGCAATTTTTAACTACAGGGTCACCGATTCGATCTTTTATACACCGTTTAGTTACTACAACGATCGCGATCAGCCGGCGCTCGCGTACGGGGCCGGATCAAGCGACCGCAGGCCGCTATCCGACATCCCACAAAAGCAGGCTTTCTATGACTATTTCACCCTCGCCTTCGTGAAATTGCATAACCACCCGAAGATGACTGCCAGCATCCTTTGGCAAAACCGGCTGAACGTGATGCAATCGATGCTCGGCCCTACCGTTTATATGCTACCGATCGCCGCGATCGGCTTGCTGGGGCTCAGAACGCCCTCCCGACTGCTGCTGTTCGCCATCTTGCCGGCCTTCGTGATCGCCTATCACTGGTATCCTATCTTTCTCTTTCACTATATTGCCTTCGCACTCCCCGGTCTGATACTGCTGTTCGCGCTGGCTCCGGAATGCGTCTCGCGGGTGGTAAGTGCCCGCCGGGCACCTCTCATTCGCAGGTTGATGGGCCTGACGATCATCGGCATGAGTTTGGCGACGGTCATCCATCGCTCTATCAGCGAACCGATCGATCAGCAACTGGTCCACAAGCAGGCCGTCGATGCCTCCCTTGGCCGTGTCAGCCCACCAGCGATCGTGCTGTTTACCCCTCCGAAGGATGCAGACGATATGCATATGGAACTGGTCTACAACGACGACGTGGCGTGGCCAGACGACGCGCCAATCATCCGTGCACATGACAGGGGAAGCCAGAATCTGCAGTTGTTCGCCTACTACGCACGAATTGCACCGCAACGTGAGGCATGGCTGTTCGATCGCGGAACCATGCAACTCACCCGGCTAGGACGCGTGGATGAACTGGCATCGGATGCGAATCGGCCCTAGAGTCTTGGGATTGAAGGAGATTGAACCGTGGCAGACCTGAAATCCCGTATTGAGCAGTTCCGTTACATGGCCGAGGCGAATCCGAAGGACGAGTTAGCCTTCTTTTCGCTCGGCCGAGCCTTGCTGGAAGACAAGCAGGCGGGAGAGGCGGCGGCGGCGTTCGCGCGGGTGATCGAGATCAATCCGAAGATGAGCAAGGCCTACCAACTCCTGGCCCAGGCTCAACTTAGCACAGGCCAGGGCGAGGTTGCCATCGAGACGCTGAAGGCCGGCGCCAAGATCGCCCATGATCGCGGCGATTTCATGCCCAAGAACGACATGCTCAAGTCGCTCAAAGAATTGGGCATCGAGATGCCCGAACTGGCAGCGCAGACGAAGGATCTGGAAGTCGGCGAAGGTCAGGTGTTCGATCGTCGCACGGGCATGGTGGGCCCGAGGCTCCCCCGGCCGCCGTTCAACAACAAGATGGGGCACTTCATCTGGAATAACACCTCGGCGGCAAGCTGGAAGGAATGGATCGGCATGGGCACGAAGGTCATCAACGAACTTCGCCTCCCCCTCTCCGACCCGGGCGCCCAGAAGATCTTCGACCAGCACATGTTGGATTTCCTCAACCTCACCGAGCTCTGGGAAGAGGAAAAGAACAAAACTGCCTGAGCGTGCGGGAGATCGGCGCGCGCGTCCAACGGCATTTCAACTTCTGCGGGTTGGCAGGAGAAAGCCGTTTGCCACGTTGTCGCAAGGCAAGATTATCCTTGACCGAGTGCCCCGTCGCGCCGAAGAATGCTCGTCGTGAAGCAGCACTACCACACCATCATCAAGCCGACGCGCGACGGATGGTACGTGGGATGGGTCGAAGAAGTTCCCGGTACGATCACTTACGGCAGCTCGCTCGAAGAGTGCCGCCGGAACTTGCGCGACGCGCTGTCGATCATGCTCGAATCCCTCCGCGACGAAGCCCGCATCGGCCTGGACGACAACTGCGTCCAGGAGATGCTGGAAATCGAAGTGGAAGACCCCGAGCTGGCGACCGTCTAGTCGTTGCCCTATCCCTCGTCCCGGTCCATCCCCCATTCTGGAATGCGCGCAAAGGACGCGTACCTTGGTTGCTGCGCGTCATCAAAACGCGCACAACATGGCGGTCATGTCTGACAACAACTGTTTCGCGTGAATCAATGCGCATCATTCGACGGCCCGATCCGAATGACCGGTGGCGGCGGTGGAGGAGCGTTGTCGGCGGGCTTGGTGGCGGGCTGCTTAGCGCGGGGTTGGGAGAGATCGACGCCTTCAGGCACGACGATCGGCACGCCGTCTTCGCCGATCGCCGCCACCACGCCGGAATACTTCGGCACGGGCAAGTCGGCCTGGGCGCGCCTGGCGGCCTCGCGCAAAGACTCCAGCCGCTGCACCATCTCCTGACGTTCCGATCGCAGGCGATTGATGTCCCGCTGAATGTCGTAATAGGCCGGCGGATACGGCACGCGGATGTACGAGCCGTCGCCGGTCCGCACGTAAGAGCGGCCCTCGATTTCGCGAAGCGTGCGTTCGTTCTGCGTGATCTCCACGTCGTTGCGCGCGATGCGGTTCTCCGTCAGGTCAAAATCGCCCTGAAGCTCGTCCAGCCGCTTTTTCACGGCCTTATCCGCTTCGATGAGGCTGTCGCGCGTCGGTTGATCCACCCAGCGAGCACCCCAGCGATACATCTGCCTCTGCTGCATGACGGCCTGAAGGGCCTGATCCTGCTCGGCGAAACGCTTTGAGAGCTTCTGCGCGGCAGACGTTTTCTTCTGATCGTCGGGAATGGCGTTCAGCATCTCCGCCGCGGCGTCGACCAGCGGCTGGATGTTCGGAGCGGCCGCCATCGCCTGTTCCAGCAGCGAGCAGGCGGCGCCCCACTGCTTTTGCCGGAAGTTCAGCACCGCCAGGTTGTGCAAGGTTGGCGCATGGTCGGGGATGACGGTGCGCACCTGTTCGAACGATTTACGTGCCTCGGGCAGCCGCCCCTGGTTCTGCTGGATGACGCCGAGGAGATAAAGCGCCGAGAGGTTCTGCGGGTCGTCTTCGAGGATCGAATCGACCGCCGCCTGCGCGTCGCGGACCTGCCCGGCCTTCACCAGTTGCCTCGCCTGATCCGCCCGGCCGATGATCTCGACCGCGAGGTCCTTCTGCTCGGAGGCGGTCATCCATCGCTTGCCCACCTTCACCAGGCCGCGCGTGTGGCGGTCCTGCCAGGTGTTCAGGTCGGCCAGCGCTTCGTCGATGACCGCCTTCTCTTTCACCTGTTCGATGAAACGGCGATATCGCTCGATGATCTTGGGGACGTCGTCCAGCGCCTCGACCGACCGCCTGAGCGACTGCAGCCGTTCCATCTGGCTCCCGCCACTCCCGCTACCGCTGTTCAGCTCGATGGCTTTGACGTTCGAGGTCGCGACGTCTTTGGTCGATCCGTCCGGCAGGGTGACGCGCCATCCATCGGGCGTCTTTCTCAGATCGCCTTCGATGCGTTGGCCGTCGTTGGTGATCACCACGCCGCCCCACGCGAGGGACGCCAGGACAACAGATGCGGCGATGGAGCGGAAAACCCTCATACCTTCATCATACACGCCTGCCCCGCAACTGTCGCGCCGATTCAGACGGCGGCGAACCCCCATTTCTGCGTAGGGATGGGCATCACGGCGCACCTCGAACAAGGGCTATCGCGCGGTTTCCGGCTTGGGATCACGGGTCATCAGGTCGGTGAGGGCAGAGATGACGTCCTTGTTTTCGAACAGCACTGCGTACACCTCTTCGGTGATCGGCATTTCCACCTTGTACCGCTGCGCCAGCGAACGAACGGCCTTGGTGGTCGGCACGCCCTCGGCGACGCTCTTCATCTCCGCCAACACGTCGGCGAGCTTTTTCCCCTTGCCGATCTGCTCGCCTACGGTGCGGTTGCGGCCCTCGGGGCTCACGCAGGTGGTGATCAGGTCGCCCACGCCCGCCAGCCCCTGGAACGTGGCCGCCTGCGCGCCCATCGCGACGGCGAGCCGCGTGATCTCGACCAGGCCGCGCGTCACCAGCGCGCTCTTGGCGTTGTTGCCCGCGCTCAGCCCGTCCAGGATGCCGGCGGCGATCGCGATGACGTTCTTGGTCGCGCCGGCAAGCTCCACGCCGATGGTGTCCGTATTAGTATAAAGGCGAAACCACTGCGTGCTCATCGCCGCCTGAACGCGCTCCGCCACGCCCTCGGCGCCCGACGCCACCACTGCCGTCGCCGGAAGATATCTGGCGATCTCGGCGGCGATGTTCGGCCCGGACATCACCGCCAGGTCGTTCTGCTTTTTGCCGAGCGCGTGGTCCATCACGTCCGCGATGATCTGCGTCGGCCGCAGGAGCGTGTCGTTTTCGATGCCCTTCGCGACCGACACGATCGGCACGCCCGCCGGCACGTGGGGCTTCAGGCGCTTCCACATCGCCCGCATGTATTGCGTCGGGATGGCGGACAGGATCATCGTGCTGCCGTCAAAGCAGTCCTGCACGTTGGCGGTCAGGCGCACCTCGTTCGGAATCCGCGCGCCCGGCAACAGCCGGCGCTGCTCGCGATCCTGAAGGAGCCGCTCGATCGACTCCTCAAACGCCCCCCAGATCGTCACGTCGTGCCCGCCCTGCCGCAGCAGGATCGAACAGACGACGCCCATCGCCCCATCCCCCAGGATCGTTACACGTTCGGCCATAGAAAGTAATGAGGGGCAAGGGGCAAGGGGCAAGCGAAACCATCGCTTGCCCCTTGCCCCTGATTACTTGCCCCTCTCCCTAGACATCCAAATTCTTCACTTCCAGCGCGTGATCTTCGATGAACTGACGCCGGCGCTCGACGTCTTCGCCCATCAGCACGGTGAAAAGGCGTTCGGCCTCGCTGGCCTCCTCCAGCGTCACGCGGAGCAGCACGCGCTTGGAGCGGTCGAGCGTGGTTTCCCAGAGCTCCTCGGGATTCATTTCGCCCAGCCCTTTGAACCGCCCCACTTCCATGCCGTGCTTGGCCAGCGACTCGATCGCCGTCATGATCTGACCAACCCCGGCGATCTCGGTCGTCTTTTCGTCCTGCACCAGCGCGTAGCGCGTCGCCAGCTTCTCGCCGGAAACGCTTTCCTCCTGCGTGAGGTAGTAGTCGTCGATCGACAGGTCGAAGCCGGCGAGCTGCGCGAACAGCTTTTCCAACTCCTTTGCCTCGTGTAGCTCCTGAGTCTTGGTGTGCTTGTTCTTGTCGTCGGTAGGAACGACCGCATCGGCGATGGAGACGTCCCGCTCGCTGAGATAAGCATCCCGCTGCGACTGTTCGTGGAAGAACTTCTCTTCGCCGCCCAGGATGAGGCGATACTGCGGCAGGCGACCGGCCCCGTCGCGCATCGCCAGAAACTCGGCGAAGTCGATCCCCCGCCGCTCGACGACCTGCACCAGTTCCGCCAGCCGGTCCAAGGCAGAGCAAACCTGCTTCAGTTCGTCGCCGGTCAGCCGGCGAACTTCGTTGCCCTGATCGTCGCGAACGAGCAACGTCGTGCCGTCGGTGCCCAGATCGACGTAGATGCGCTGCATTTCGACGTCGTTCAGCACGTAGTCCACCTTCTTCTTCCGCGTCACCTTGTAAAGCGGCGGCTGCGCTACGTACACCCGGCCGGCACGGATCAGCTCGGTCATGTGGCGGAAGAAGAACGTCAGCAGCAGCGTGCGAATGTGGCTGCCGTCGACGTCGGCGTCGGTCATGATGATGATCTTGCCATAGCGACGCTTGGCGAGGTCAAAATCATCGCGAATGCCGGTTCCCAACGCCGAGATGATCGTGCGAATTTCCTCGTGCGCCAGCATCTTGATGAGGTTGGCCTTCTCGACGTTGAGCAGCTTGCCGCGAAGCGCCAGGATCGCCTGGATCTCGCTGTCGCGACCCTGCTTCGCCGATCCGCCGGCGGAGTCACCTTCGACCAGGAACAGCTCGGTGTCCTCGTTCGACTTGCTGCGGCAATCCGCCAGCTTGCCGGGCAGGCTGTTGCCTTCCAACGCGTTTTTACGGCGGGTCAGCTCGCGCGCCTTCCGCGCCGCCTCGCGCGCCTCGGCCGCGAGGAGGCCCTTCTCGATGATCGTCTTGGCTTCCTTCGGGTTCTCGTCCAGATAGGCCGCCAGCTTTTCGTTCATCGCGCTCTGGACGAACGATTCCACTTCCGGGTTCAGCAGCTTGTCCTTCGTCTGCGATTCGAACGACGGCTCGGGCAGCTTCACCGAGATGACCGCCACCAGGCCTTCGCGCAGGTCGTCGCCGCTGGGGCGAACGTCGTTCTTCAGGAGGTTCTTCGACTCGGCGTAACGGTTGATCGTGCCGGTCAGCGCCGTCTTAAACCCGCTGAGGTGCGTGCCGCCGTCGTGGTTGTTGATGTTGTTGGCGAAGGTGAGGATCGTCTCGTTGTAGCCGTCGTTGTACTGCATCGCGATTTCGACCTCGATGCCGCTGGTCGAATCGGACTTCTGGAACGAAATGATGCCCGAGAGCGACGACTTGCCCTCGTTCAGGAACTGCACGTACTCGGTCAGCCCTCTTTCAAACCGGAAGACATCACGCTTGCCGACGCGCTCGTCCTCAAACGCGATCTCGACGCCGGCGTTCAGGAACGCCAGTTCGCGAAGGCGGGTGGCGAGCGTTTCATGAACGAAGTTGACATCGGGGAAGAGGGTGGGATCGGGTTTGAACGACACCTTCGTTCCGCTCTTGTTCGCCTTGCCGATGACGGTCAGCGGCTTGCTGCGGATGCCCCGTTCGAACTCCATGTGGTGGACCTGCCCTTCGCGGGCGACCTCGATTTCCATCCATTCGGAGACGAAGTTCACGACTGAAGCGCCCACCCCGTGCAGGCCGCCGGACGTCTTATAAGCGGAGCCGGAGTTGTGCTCGAACTTGCCTCCCGCCGCCAGGGTGGCGAACACGACTTCGACGGTCGGCAGGCCGATCTGAGGATGAACGCCCACCGGCACCCCGCGGCCGTCGTCGGTGACGGTACAGGAACCGTCGGCGTTGATCTTCACCTCGATGTGCCTGGCAAACCCCGCCAACGCCTCGTCGATCGAGTTATCGACGATTTCGTACACCAGGTGGTGCAGGCCTCGCGCATTGTACCCGCCGATGTACATGCCCGGGCGGGTGCGGACGTGGTCCACGTCTGAAAGGACCTTGATCTGATCTTCCGTGTAACCTGCCGACGATGCCGGCGTGCCATCCTGAGTCATGTCCGCATTATCTCTGAAATCGCCCCTTTAGGCCAATCCCGGCGACACCAATTTGATCCGGTTTCGCTTGGCGAAAACGCGATTCCGGGCCTACGATGGCGGCATGGGGTTTACCCGTCGAACAGCCTCCGTGATTCTCCTTGCCATGACCGCCAACGCGGTGGCGCAAGGCCCGGTCGACACGCTCATCCAGCAACTTGGCGATCGCGATCCCGACGTCCGCGCCAAGGCTTACGACGAACTCGCGGAGATCGGCGAACCGGCGAGGCCGAAGCTGCTGGAGGCCTCCCGATCTCCCAGCCCGGCGATAGCGGAATCGGCCAAGTCGCTCATCTCTCGATTGCCGTGGGCCCAGCCGAGCGATTCAGCCGAGGTCGCGCGCCTGCTGCGGCCGTACGGCGCGAACAATCCGCAGCAACGCGTTCATACGCTCGTCACCCTGTCGCAATCCAAGGCCCCCGACGCCCGCCAGGCGATGCTACGCGTGCTGCTGAGCGAGCCCTCGAGCGAAGTACAATGGAACGCCGTTACCGCGATCAACATCGACAAAGACTGGGCGGACGACGTGAAGAAGATCGACCCCGCCACGGCGCCCGCGCCGGCGCTCGTGCTGCTGGCGCGCCAGCGCCTGATGGCAGGCGACATGGACGAGGCCCGCAAGTTTGCCCGCATCGCCAGCGATGACGCCGACGGGCTGGAAGTGATCTCCCCCAACGGCGATCTGCGTCTGTTCGACCTCGCGGCAAGGCTTGGCCTGAACGACCAGGCGGCAAACCACCTCGACCGCGCGCTCGACAAACTCGGCGAGGACAGCGGCCTGACCGTCACCCGCGGGGAAAACGTTGATTCATGGAGCCATAACGACGCCCGCTCCACCGCTATTTGGTACCGATTTAAGGGCGCCGTCGCCCGAAAGGACCAGCCCGCCGCCGAGGCGATCGCGAAACAACTGCTGGAACGGAAATCGCCTGACATGTCGATCTTCCTGGACGTCCTGCCAACCCTCGAAAAGACCGCCGACAAGACCGAGATCGACGCGTGGTTTGACACCGTCTATGCCCGCCAGCGCGAACGGATGACGTCCGAGCCGGACGAGGCGGTGCATAAAAACGATCTCGCCTGGCTGAACGCCCGCTCCGGCCGAAAGCTCGACGAAGCCCTCGAACTCGCAGAGGCTGCCGTCAAAGCCAAGCCCAACTCCGCCGCGTACATCGACACCCTCGCCGAAGTGAAGTTCCGCCTTGGCCACGTCGAAGAAGCGATCAAACTCGAGGAACGCGCGATCGAGCTCGATCCCGATGAGGCGTTCATGAAAGAGCAGTTGGAGCGGTTCAAGAAAGCGCGTCAGCGTTAAGCGATGGCGCGCGAGATTATCATATCAGCATTCGATAATGCTGATATGATAATCCAGCCCGCAATATATCCGGATCACAAGCAAGCCGACGGCACGGGTTTTCACCTCATGTCCCCGGCCTGCAAAACGCGGGTTGAAAACCCGTGCCACGACGATCACCCGCATTGCCGCGCAGTCGTCCTCAGCATTTGTAGTACCACACGTCCAGCACCGGGGACTGGAAGAACGATGACGTTCGCAAGCATCGCAGCTTTTCCGCGCCTCCCCTCACCCCGGCCCACTCCGCCGAGCGAGAGGGAAACGATCAGAAGTAGAAGTGCAGCCCGATCCCGTAATACCGGATGCGTTCTTCATAGAACTGCCCGTTCGGGCTGCGCCCATCGTAGTATTCGAGCAGGAGCAGCATCTTCTGACTGAACCGGCCGGGGTCTTCGAACTGAACGCCGGCGCGGATGGAGAAATCGAGGTCCCAGTCGTTTTCCTCGCGGTGCTGGAAGTCGCCCGCAACGACGGGCCGGACGGCGCCCTCGAAGAACGTCTCAGGGCTGCGCCACTCGAAGCCGTACTGGGCCGACCATTCCTTGAAGTCCGCCGGCTCCTGATCGAAGAAATACCCGCCGCCGCCGTAGATGCGGAAGCCGAAGGGAAGCTCATAGCTGAGGAGCAGATCAACCGCCTCGTAGCTGAGGTTGACGCGATCGTCGCCATCGACATTCTCGCGCAGCAGATATTCATCGCCGAGGTGCGAGCTTTGGTGATAGAAGCGGGCGATCACCGAGAAATCGCCGTAGCGGAACGCGGCGTACGGGCCGACGAAATAATCGGCGTTGACGAGGTCCATCGAGTCGGAATCGAGATCGAAGATCGCGAAAACCGCCGCCTGGATGCCGCCTTCGATGCGAAGGTTGTTGGCGTAGCTCTTGCGGACGATCGAGATGGTCTCGCCGAAGCCAACCGAGCCGACGTGTTCGACCTCGCCGCCGGACTTATCGTAATAGTGATAGCTCGCGTAGAAGTGCGGCCAGCGCGGGTCGGCGATCAGCGGCTCGAACAGCCGGCCGGTGTCGAGGTAAAACGTCAGCGGCTCGTCCTTGGCAGGCGCGACAGGGGTCGGACGCTGGCCCGGCTCGTCTGCCACCGCGACCGGCCGCGTGCTGCTCTGCTCCACCACCGCAGCGTCTTCCACCAGCGTCACCTTCGTCACGCCGGGAATCGACGAGAGCGACTTGATCAACTGCTGTTTCTCCAGCGTGCCGAACCCGCGCGACGGGTAGCGGATTTCCGTCCCCACCACCTGCAGGCCCTCGCTCTTGAGCGAAAACTCCCGCTCCAACACCGCCGCGGCGTAGCCGGCGATAAAACGCTCGTCGGTGGCCTGGGCATTCACAAGCCCTGCAGAAAGTAACGTCGTAACGGCGGCGGTGATGATCAGGTGCTTCATGTGTACGGTTCCCATTGCCGAAGATGGCCGGCCGACCGGCATGCGGCCTCCGGCGCATCGCGGCAACATACCCGCAACCTTCCCGCGCCGCACGCAATTGCCCTTGCATTCGACAATGTGCGTTCGAGAAATCGCAGGAGGTTTGCGTTGCGCGATAAAGCCCTTTTTGATCGCCGCGACCTCGTTGTGAATTCAGTCTTTCTGCTTCGCCGTCCCCAGTTCCCTGGCGATCTCACTTTCCAGCTCGTCGAGCTTCGACAGCTCGGCTTTCTCCTGCGCCAGCACGTCGGCGGCAATCATGCGGTCGATTTCATCGTCGGAGATGACGGCCGTGCTGGAATCGGACACGCCGGCGCCGGACGTCTCCATCGTATCGAGAAAGATTTCCATTCGCTCTTCGATGCTGCCGGCCTGGGCCATCGCACGTTCCCAGTCCACCTGGGTTTTCGTCAGGTCGAGGTCGGCGAAGATTTCGCTCACCTGCTTGCTCATGATCGACATCGACTCGGCGAACTGCTGGCTCGCCTGGGCCTGCTGGCTGATCAGCATGGCGTTCTTCATCGCCAGCAGTTGTCGTTCGAGCATGCGCTTGACGGTGGCGGTCTTCTTGAGGGCGTTTCGGATGAAGACGTATTGTTGGTTGTCGCCGATGCGCTTGGCGTGCTGGGCGTTCTTGATGAAGTCGTCCGAGAACTTTTGCTGCTGGCGGATGGACCGCTCGATCGACTTCAGGCCCGCGCGCAACTTCATGTCGCGTTCGATCCGGCGTTCTTCTTTGCTTTTGAACAATCCCATGATCTGCTCATTTCACCACGAAGGCTCGAAGGGCGCGAAATCTCGCGAAGCGAAACTCAGGTTAAACGCGAAGGCGCGAAGAGGCGAAGCAAGACATGGAGGCATAGGTTGATGCCATACCGAACCGCCCGCATCACCATTTCGGCGGCGTTATCCCGATGAAAATCCTCTTCTTCGCGCCTTCTCATCTTCGCGTTTCAACCCTGCCTGCTAATCCATCCGCGCTCTTCCGTGCCTTCATGGCTAATAATTCACGCTACCGCTGCCCCTCCGCCTGCCGGCGGCGGACGGCGGCGTCGGCTTTGTCGAAGGCGTCGGTTTCCCTCACCTTACCGCGGTCGAGTTGGTCCCAGATGTTCATCAGTTCCTGCCCGGCCTGCGTCAGCCCGCCGGCGGCCATCGCGTCTTCGTCGACGGCCTTGCCGAGGTCGAGAATGGTGTCGAGCCGTTCCTGGTAGAGATCCTGATTGAGCTGGTCGTCCTCAATCCAGCCGCTGATCTTTGCGACGTCTTTGTCCGTGAGCTTCAGCCTGCCAAGAGATCGGCCTTTTTCGTTGTTTTCCTTGATGAGCCGCAGGCGGGAGACGGTCATCAGTTCCTTCGACCGCAGCGTCAGCTCCCGGCCGGACATGAGCTGCTCCTGCGACTTCAACTCGAAATCCTGCGCCAGCGCCTTCCGCAACTCCGGCGATTTCTGCGTCGCGCCAAGATTGAAGATCTTCTGCTTCTGCCCGGCGAGGTCTTCGATCTTCTTGAGCAGGCGATCCCGCTGCTTGCCGATGAGGATTTCCTCCCGGCGCAGTTCGGTGGCGGACAGATCCGAGATCGTCCGATTACGGCCGAGGATTTTATCGATAAGGGCCATCGATTACCCAGGTTCGCCTTGTGCGGTTCGCCGCTCAGGATTGCTCGCTTGCGATTTCGCCGGCGTTTCCGGTTCTTCAGGTTCGTCAGGCGCGGCCGTCGTCGAGGCCGCTTTCCCTTCACCCGATTCCTTCAACAGTTCCTCGTATAGCGCCTGCTCCTCGCTGCTCATACCCGACGTGACCGTCGTGGACATCGCGTCGGCCATCTCACTGTCGGCCTGGAGTTGGGCAAGCATTTCCTCCGCCGCGGCGGCGTCGGTGGCGATCTCGTCGCTGCTGGGGAGGTTTGAGGTGCGGCCCTGTTCCAGCAGTTCAAGGTTGTGCAGGTGCGTGCCGACGACGTTGATCTGCTGGTTCAACACCGTCAGCAATTGCGTGCGGCGGTCGATTTCCTTGCGAAGCTGCACCAGCTGCGCGGTGATGCGCTTGCGGGTGACGACGGAGTCGTTCGCCTTGAATTCCTTCTTCAGGTCCGACTCTTTCTTCTCGAGCTTGAAGATGTCCTCGTGCGACACGTCGCGCTGCTGCGTGAGCGCGGCGCGGCGTTCGGACAGGAACGCGATCTTGCGCTCGTTGTCGCCCTTACGGGAAAAGAGGGTTTTGATGCGATCAAGCAATGACATGCCTTCTCCCCCGACGGCCTTTCCCGTCGGCGCAGAGCCTTCTCGGAACAGCAGCAGCCGCCCGTCCAGCCGCTTGCTTTGCAGCCCGGGCGTGCGCTTCGCGTAGGATTTTACCGTGTCTTCCACCGCCTGCAGCGGCAATTGCGTCAGGAGCGCCACTTTCTCGGCGCTGATGGCGCCGGTGAGCAGTTCGTCGTTCAGCAAATCGATGGCCTGCTCGATGCGCTGGCCCTTGGTGGACGACGGCTCCGGGTCGAACAGGTGCAGGACGCCCGACATCTCGGTGCTGCCGTGCACGCTCCACCCGCCGGACTCGTTGGGCTCGACGAGCACGACGGTGCGCTCGCTCGTCCGCTCGGCCAGCTCGTGGACGTCCGGCTCGAAGCCGGCAGTGCTGACCAGCACGATCGTCGTCGGCACGCCCGGCAACGGCGGCGGGAGCGCGCCGAGCTGGCGGCGGGTCTCGCCGATGCTGAGCGGCTCGGGGCTTTCGCCTTTCAGGATTTCCTTCGTCGGCGGCAGCACGTGCACCATCAGCCGGCCGATGATCTTCTGGAAGATCCACCACTTGTTGACCGAAAACGTCGCCTCAAGCGTCCGGCCGACGGGCATCTGCTGCTCCAGTTCGCGATCAGGCCGGAGCTGGCTCATCAGCCGTTTCAGGTCGACCGATTTGTCGCTCGCGCGGACCTGCCTGTTCGTCGATGCCGTGTTTCGACGGCCCACCGACGTGTCGATCACGAACTTCGGATCGTCCAGCAGCCGTTCGACGTGCGAGACGATCTCCTGCTCGCGCTGCTTATGCCAGGATGCGTCGGGCGTGTTGCGCATCAGTCTTTTCGCTCCGTGGGCTGAACATCAAATCCGCGCGGTTCCTTCCGGCGCGTCGTCATTCGCCATCCAAGATATCCGAACACCGCCGCCAGCCAAATCCAGCCGGCGGTGGCGAGGATGAAGTACAGCATGCTCATGACGGTTGCACCGCCCTTCCGCATCGGGGGCAGAACTTCGCCTCCCACGACAGCGGCTTGCCGCACGCCGGATTGGTGCAAACGCCCGCCCGGCTCACCACCGGCGGCACGCCGCTGAGGCGCGTCAGGCGGTCCGACAGGTCGGCGCGGAAGATCGCGTCGCTGCGGAACGCGAAGCTATGGTACGCCCCCCACGCCAGCAACATCGGCAGCGCCCAGACCGCCCACAGCATCATCAGCGGGATCGCCACGATGACGTGCAACGGCCGAGCGCCCCAGACGAGGCGGGGAAGTGGGATCGGGTCGCAACGCCCTTCCGCGGCGGCGTTGAACGCCAGCGCGAACTGCTGGAGCCGAACGACATGCCGGTTCACCCGCGCGATCGCCAGCAGGTACGACGCCGACAGCAGCCCCAGCCACGCCGTCGCAAACGGATCGGCGAAGTTCGGCGGATAGAAGTAGAGCCGGCGGACCGCGTCGAGCGTCCAGCCGTGCTGTTGCATGAATATCACGATCGAGACAATCGCGCCCAGCATCGTCGCGTCGCCGAACGCGCGAAGCGCGCGCGAGGACGTCGCGTTCTTCGCCGCCGCGGTCACCACTTGCGCGTCGTCGGCATCGACGTGGCACGCGACGAGCTCGGCCGCGAGTTCCAGTTGTTGTTGTTCGAGGGAGGTGTACTCGTTCAGCCGCGTGCGAAGTTGCAACAGCGGCATGATGCCCGCGCTGAAGAACCCGTAAAACGCCACCTGCAGCGGCCGCAGCATCTTGGTGACGGGAGGGAGCCGGCGAATCGACGTGGGGACGAACTTCCCCAGTAATTCAGATCGGGGGGCACGCGGGATCGGCGGGATGTTTGGCGCGAACGCGGCCGGCATCAAAGCACCGCCACGCGGCTGGACACCACCCGCAACAACGACGGCAGCGACTTCCCGCACCGCCGGCAGAACCTCGCGTGCGACGGATTGCGGCACGAGCACTGCGGATTGTTGCACACCTGCTCACCGCCGGCGGATACCTGAGGGAGCGGTTTCGGCCGCTTCGGCACCACCAGGCCGACGATAAAGCGAACCACCGCTACCACTATCCAAATGCAAAAGAGCACCCCCGCGAGCAGAATCGCGCCGAGCACCAGAAGAGCGATGACAAATCCTTCCATAGGGTTCAGTACTGAGTATCAAGTGCTGAGTACTGAGGTGGGAAAGCCTTCAGTGCCCGGCGCTTGCAGTTCAGTCCTCAAGTAGCCAACCGCATTCTAGTCAAAGTACGGCCGCAGTGCGTGCAGAATTGGTCGTTGGCGTCGGGATAACTGCCGCAGTGCCCACACCGCCTGACCGACGCCACCAACTGCACGCCGCAATGCATGCAAAACTGGTCGTCCGACCCCACCGGCCGGCTACAACGAGGACACGCGGTTTGCCCGCCGGGTTTGTGGGGATTTGCGATCGCGCCACGCAGCGCCGGCGGCTCCACGCCGCGCAGGGCGCTGGTCATCTCGGCGGCGCTGGCGAACCGGCGATCGAGGCGGGCGTATGACTTGCGGAACGCCTCGTCGATCCACGCCGGCACGCCAGTGCGGAGATCGCTCGGCACCTCGGTGCCGGTCGGACGCTCGCCGGTGATCATCTCGAACAGGATCGCCCCGCAGGCGTAGAGGTCAGATCGCGCGTCGACGCTTTCGCCGCTGCGCTGTTCGGGCGACATGTAGTCGATCGTGCCGACGATCCGCTTGGCCTGGTCATGATCGAGGCTCATCGAATACGCGATCGAGCCCGCCTGCGGCGCCGCCCGCTGGCCGAAGCCGAAATCGGTGATTTTGACGACGCCGGGCGAGGCATAGCCCTTGGTGAAGGCGTCCTCGTGAACGAGCACGTTTTCCGGTTTCAGATCGCGGTGCACCAAGCCCCGGCCGTGCGCGTAGTGCAGGCCGTCGAGCATCTGCCGCATGATCGATGCCGCGTCGTCGATCTTCATCATTCGCGATTCACGAATCACCTGCCGCAGCGATCGGCCGGGGATGTATTCCATCACCAGGTACGGCGGATCGGCGTACGGATCGAAGCCGATCGCGCGCACGATGTTCGGGTGCTCCATCCCCTGCACCGCCAGCCCTTCGCGTTGCAGATCGCGGATGTACTCGGCGTTGTTCGGAATCTTGATCGCCACCACCTGCTGGGCCCAGACGTGGTGCTTCGCCCGCCACACCTCGCCGAACGTGCCGGCCCCGATGCGGGCGTCGAGTAAGTATTCCGAAATTCGCTGTCCCGGTGCAGGCATTTTATTTACCCCAGCTTCTCGGCAATCCAGTCGCAGACCAGCAGATTGTACGCCAGCGCCACGAGCAACCCGAGCACACATAATACGGCGGCGGTCGTTCCGGAAATCGAGAAATCGAATAACCACCCCAGGATCGCCGCCCCGACCACAGTATACCCGATCACCAGCGCCGCGCCGGCGGCATTGCTGTCGCGTTTGGCGACCCAGGTGGTGAGGAAAAACGTCGCCCACGGCAACACCAGCACGATCCCGATCCACCCCAGCCCCCGCCCGACGATGGATAATATCGCCGACCGATCCTCCGCCGGCATCTGAAACCAACTGATCGCCCCCCCCACCACCCCAAGCACGGCGGCGGCGGTGATGACGATGGTGGCGATCTTTTTGGCGAGTTCCATGGGCAAGCTTTCTCGGTTCAGTATGAACGCCAAGGCGCCAAGAGGCCAAGGAAGAAAAAGGATCATCGGCCGGCTGCGTTGATAATTCGTTTGATGCCGTCTTTCAGTGGGTAGTCGTTGAAGTTGATGAGCAGTCCAAGTTTGAGTCCGGTGATTTTCAAGTACGTCTTCACCTGGGCGAAGTGGAGGGGAGCAAGGCTTTCGATGGCCTTGATCTCCACAATCAACCGGCCGCCCACGATGAAATCAAGGCGCTTTTCACCAATGAAGCGTCCCTTATAACTGACCTGTACGACGGGCTGCGGCACATAGGCAATCCTGCGCTCCTCAAATTCG
>JBBCIV010000037.1:0-61973 GCA_037189665.1 Phycisphaerae bacterium
GCAAGCGAGCGTAACATGATGCGCGGTTCTCCAGAATAAACACGGTCACACATACGTTTCGTCGCAACCGAAATCAAGGCGGCGGCAATTGCGGGTTGGCCGGCGCCGTTGGGGTTGGCGTTGGCGTTGGCGTTGATGGGACGGGTTGCGGCAGCGGCGTCGGGACGGCTTCGGCGGGCCCCAGTTCGCGCGGCGCCTGCGCCGGCCGCGGGCTGTTCCACGTGCGGGTCATGTCCGACATCAGTTTTCGCGCCACGAAACGCGTGTAGTCGTTGATCACGCGTTTCTCCAGCACCGGGGGCAGATCGACCACCGCCCTGCCGACCGATTCGCCGCCTTCGGTATTGACGGCCTCGCCGACAAGTCGCACTTCGACGCCGCGTGGGGTCTGGCGCGTCTCGGCGGCCTGCACCACGATGAGCACGTCAATCTGGTATTTCTTCGATAGCTCTGACAGCGCGTTCTGGTCGCCTTTGATTGCCGCTTGCGCTTCGGCCTCGGTCAGCTTTGGGGAAACGAGCTTCACGCGCCCTCCGCCGGCAAACCAATCGGTGAGGATGACTTCCATGGCGTCGTAATCGATGCGTGCCGGCGGCGCAAGCTCGATCGCGCCGGGAGGCGTTTGCCTCCGATCGGGCGGCGGCGTGGTCGCGGGCACTTGCGGCTGTCCCTGGAAGGTTCGGTTGACGAACAGCGCAATGCGCGGCCGACCGACCTCCTCGTACGCCTGTACGAACGCCGGCTGCTCGGGCGGCGCCTGCGTGATCAGCGGCTCATCGACGTACGCCGGCTGATATCCCTCCGCATCCTGAGGAGGAAGGGGCTTCGGCGACGCGCCGCGCACGTTAGAGTATGTCCCCACCGGCGGAATCGATGCCGATGGCGGCGGCGGAGTCGTGTCCTTCGCGCATCCGGCCAACCCGAAGAACTGCAAGCCCACACACGACGCACACAGAATCACACGATTCATCCAACACTCTCCTTCAACCGTGTTCAGACACGGCCGACACCCAAAGGATTGTGCCCCAGACCTCCGCCAATCACAAACCGCGCCCACCCCTCGATCTGTCCAACCTCGCTCGCAATCCGAAAAGCCCTCTCGACACCATAAATCTTGATTCTGGCGAAAATTATCCGCCGCCATCTTGTCCTGACGGGAATACGGCCTACCACGGGTGACGCAGATTCGCGTTTTTGCGACAACGAACATTCCCGTTCGGCCGTTCGTCGCAGTGCCAATGGATATTTCGTTGTCCTCTTCCCGGCATGTCCGCGCATCGGTCCGGCAACAATCAGCGATCTCGATACGTTCTTCTGACGATCGATCGTGCCTATCGCGTCCCCTTTTTATAGTGTGCGAACACGCCAGTTTATTCGTTACCACGGATGCGACATTTTGCCACCCACGTTCAGCGAAGACCACATCACAATCCATAAAATTTCTAACTGTAGACTCTCATCCTCCATAACAGTCCTAAATCGATAAGTGATCGTCCAAGAAGGCAAGCACATTCATTCGTCCTTCACATTGTTGCGGGTAATCGAGCGTGCACGACATATCAATTCCGGTTCATGAAAAGAGTTTAACCCGTGCAGTTCGTGCAATGGCGCTACGGTGTGAAGCGTCTGTAGCACGCGAGACAAACCAGCGACCGCCGCCTTTGCTCCGCAACCTTATTTTTTGATGACGCGCGTACATTTTTGGAGACGTATCGATGCACGCACAAGGCCAACGGGCATGGTTGGAGGACTTGGAAAACCGCCGTTTATTCGCCATTGCAGATGAAGCTCCCCCGCCGACGCACACCAGCGCTTGCGCCTGCTCGGGATGCTGCCGTCCCACCGAGGCGGCGCTCAACGTTACGCAGGAAGGCGACGCCGGGCTCATCCCCGCGTCGATCGGCACGCTCGCGCTCGAGCCCGCCGCTGCCGCGGCGGCACGATTCGCGTTGCGGGTGAACTTCGCACCGCTGAATTCGCCGGCCGTGCGGGGCTACAAGCTCGATTACGGCGCCAGCTACAGCCGTCGCGGCAACGGGCTGACGTACGGCTGGAACAGCGATCATCGGTCGCGCGCCCAGGACACCGACAGCCCGAAGTACGACAGCCCTCGTGCCGAGAGCGGCATCGACATGTCCGCCAGCAGCCGCTGGGGCGTGAAAGTGCCCAACGGGTGGTACGAGGTCCGCGTGCTCATGGGGGCGCCCGACACGTTCAACGCCGACTACCGCGTGAACGTTGAAGGCCAGCTCGCCGTGAAAGGCACGCCGTTCGCGCCGAACTTCCCCTGGGTGGAAGGCGTCGCGACCGTTCGCGTGACCGACGGCCAACTGACGCTCAGCGCCGCCAACGCCGCGCAGAACAACTTCATCTGTTCGATCGGCATTCAGCAGGTCGCCGCGCCGGTTTCCGCGCCGCAGGGCGCGAAGATCGCGTGGTCAACGACGGGCGTGCAGTCGCCGATCCACCGCGCCGAGGCCGGCGCGGTGCGCGTGGGCGACAAGCTCTACGTCTTCGGCGGATTTACCGCACAATACGAGCGGGTCACGGGACGAATGGACATCCTGAACCTGAAGACCAACCAGTGGTCGCGCGGCCGGCCACTGCCAGGGGCACAGACGCACTTCGGCGTCGCCAACGATGGGCGATACATCTACCTCGCCGGCGGGCAGTACGGACCAATGCTCTCGACCGACGGGACGAACGAGGTCTGGCGCTACGACACCGTCGAAGACCGCTGGACATCGATGGCGCGGCTTCCGGCGGTGCGGTTCGGCGGGCAGATGCAGTACCTCGACGGCCGGCTGCACTTCGTCGGCGGGAACGACAACTCACGCGTCCGATCGCGCGCCGAGCACTTCATCTTCGATCTGAACCAGCCGAGCAAGGGCTGGTACGTCGGGGCCGCGCTCCCCATGGCGACCGATCACCACTCGTCGATCGTGGTAAACAACCAGCTCTACGTCCTCGGTGGAGAAGTCGAGCACGGCACGAGCTATCTCGCCAACTCCGGCATGTACCGTTATGACGCGAGAGCCAACCGCTGGATCGCGCTTCCGTCGATCCCCGAAGGCACCAGCCATGTTGAGGCGGCGACGCTCACGGACGGCAAGCGGATCTTCATCATCGCCGGGCAGGTGAACGCGCAGCAGTTGACCAGCAACGTCTACAGCTACGACATCGCCCGCGGCCGCTGGGAGCAACACACGTCCATGCCCACCGCCCGCAAGGCAGGCATTGCGTGGATCACGGGCAACCGGCTTTATTACATGACCGGCGACGACGCGAGCCTCGGCGAACCACGCACGACCTACGTCGGCGTGATCGGCTGAGCCGGTCGCTCGTCGAGTTGTTCGTGCTTAAGCGTGCGGTCGAACACAAACGTGCCGAACGGCAGGACCGACGCGACCGCTGCCGCCGCGTAGCGCTTGAACCGCCAGCGTTGCATTCGGCCGACCAGCAGCACCCACAATACGAAAGCGACGAACAACACGCCGTGCGCCATGCCCACCACCTTCACCGGTGTCGGGTTCCCGCCGAACGCCTCGATGTACTTGATTGGCATCGCGATGAAGAGCAGCACCAGATAACTGATGCCTTCCAGAATGCCGATCACGCGAAGTTGTCCAAGGAGAGTTTTCATCGGTAGAACCGGATATGGGTGGGTGGCACGGGTTGAAAACCCGCGCCCCCATCCATCCAACAGGCATTCATTACCGATCAAAAAATGTCACATACCCGCCTTCGCCGATGCGCTTGATGAGCAGCGACAGTTCGAGCAGGTGATAATCGCCCCACATGCTGGACTCGCCGACCGGCACCTTTCGGCCCTTGGGAACGTGGTCCCAGCCGTTGGGCTGATGGTAGACGCTGTGGAGCAGCAGGCCCTGGTGCTTCGGATCGGTGCTGAGGTACGGGGCTTCGGTGAGCGTGCGTGCGACCGTAAGGCCGGCCTGGAGATATCGCTTGCCCTTCGCGCCGCCAAGGTAGTTGCCAAGGCGGATCAGGCCCTGTGCAGCGATGGCGCTGGCGCTGGCATCGACGGGCTCGTGATCCTGCCCGAGGTCGGCAGGCTTGTTCTGCCAGTCGCCAAGCTTGTGAAGGTTGGGGGCGCCATCGTCCCAGTAGGTGATGCCGTCGGACGCGGTGACGTCGTCGATGTAGTGATCGCAGGTCGCCTGTGCCGCCTCTTCGTAGACAGCGACGACGTCCTTCTTCTTCAAGCCAGTAGAGGCCTCAAACGACTTAGCATCGATCGTCTTGAAGAACTCAAGTTCTTCGGCGTAGCCAAGCATTGCCCAGGCGAGGCCGCGGGTCCAGGTGGAGAAAGCGCTGTAGCCCTGCTGGGTGGAGCGGCATCGGAAGGCGCCGTCGTTGCGATTGAAGATCGCCTCATGCGCCGTGCGGCCGCGCACGTCGTAGGTGTGCGAGCTGTCGCCGTGAAAGACGATGTACTGGCTGGTCGTCAACCCGTGCAGCACCGATCGCTTAAGCAGGTCCGCCTTGCGGTCGCCTTCGTGCATGAGCCGGTGCCCGAGTTGCCACGCGACGCCCATGATGCGGATCGTCCGCATCGTATCGACGAACAACGAGTGCGGGCCGTTGAACGAATAGACGTAGCCGAGCGCGGGAGCGCTCGCGGTATACTTGCTCTGGACCGGATGCGTGCCGCTCCACCTCGCCGCCTGCACCGCGCCGGACGCCTTGATCGCCAGTTCGTAGAAGTGGTTTTCCCACTCGTTATGCGGGATCTTCTTCTCGCGCATCAGCCGGCGGAGATTGCCGTAGCTGGACAGGTTGTTGAACCCGTGATCGTGCACGCCGATGTGCGTGACGTGGCTCACCATGCGTTCGACGGTTTTGCGCCGGCCGATCTCCAGCAGCTTCTTTTCGCCGGTGACGTCGAACGAGAGGATGGCGTTGCCGTACATGAACCCTTCGGTCCACTCGGTCCAACCGCGCGTCGCGTACTTGCCCGCGATCGTGAACACCGGCGTACCCTTTGATGAATCCCACGATTTGTCGAGCTGCACGCACTTCCGTGCGGCGATCTCGAACACGCGGGTGACGTTGGCGGACAGATCGACGGGCTTCAGCTTCGAATCAATGTTCATGGGACGGGGCAGCATATCCGCCGGGCAGGGTTTTTGAAGCGCGTGCAACGCCGAAAGCGCCGGATGTTATCATATCAGTGACGCGCTGATCTGATATGATAATAGTGCTGCCGCGTGACGCGGTGTTTGACTATCGCGGTTGGACGCTATCATGCCGCCGTGGTCGTCGCGAACCGCGCGAGAGGGAAGTCGAACCGTGCAGGGCATCGTCTCGGATAAACCTTACGTCCCCGTCCCGCCTTACCACGGCAAGCTGTGGCCTTTGGCGCTGTCGTTCTATTTGCCACGCTACCTTCGCAAAACTTACGGCGTGCGCGAGGTGAGGTGCGCGGGGACGGACAAACTGCTGGCGTCGATCCGCGCGGGCCACGGCGTGATGCTGACCCCGAACCATTGCCGCGATGAAGACCCGTTCGTGCTGAGTTCGCTGACACGGGAAACGAGGCAGCCGTTCTTCGTCGTGGCATCGGCGCACTTGTTCATGCAGGGCAGGCTGAAGGCGTTCGTGCTGCGTCGGGCGGGCGCGTTCTCGATCTATCGCGAAGGGATGGACAAGCAGGCGGTGGCAAACTCGATCGACATCCTCGCGACCGCATCGCGGCCGCTGGTGATCTTTCCGGAAGGACACATCTCGCGCACGAACGACCGCCTCACGCCGATGATGGAAGGCACGGCGCTGATCGCGCGCCAGGCGGCGAAGAAACGCGCGAAGGACAAGCCCGACGGCAAGGTGGTGATCCACCCGATCGCGATCCGGTATCACTTCAAGTTCGACGTGAACGCGGCAGCGGAGAAGGTGCTGGAGGAGATCGAGCGCCGCCTGACCTGGCGGCCGAACAGGGGCATGCCGCTGATCCAGCGCATTCGGAAAGTCGGCGCGGGCCTGCTTGCGCTAAAGGAACTGGAATACGTCGGCCACACTCAGGACGGCACGATCGCCGAGCGAGTGGCGAAGCTGATCGACTTCATCCTCAAGCCGCTGGAAGCCGAGTGGACGAACGGCAACAGCGAAGGCTACGGCGTGGCTCGCGTGAAGCGGCTTCGCAGCGCGATCCTGCCCGACATCATCAAAGGCGAGATCGCCGAGGCCGAGCGCGAGCGGCGCTGGCGGCAGCTCGACGATGCGTACCTGGCCCAGCAGTTGTGCCACTACCCGCCCGACTACATCTCCGATGAACGCCAAACCGGACGGATCATGGAGACGATCGAGCGATTCGAGGAAGACCTCACCGACGCCATCCGTGTGCACGGCCCTGTCGAGGCGGTCATCACCGTCGGCGACGCCATCGAGGTGCCGGCGGGCAAGGCGGACTTCGACCTCATGGACGCGATTGAGGCGCAGATCGAATCAATGCTCGGCACGGCCTCTCTCAAGCAACAAGGGACGACATCGTAATGGAATCCTGGCCCCTCTACGCCGCCCGCTGCGGCATGGTCGCGGCGGCGATCGTCGCGTGGTATGGCACGCAGGCGCTCCTGGCGCGGCGCGTGCCGAAAGCCGAATCGAACGTGCCGCTGACCGACGGCATCCACCTGCTGACCGCCCGATGGCACGCGCGGTTCATCGCGAGCCCGAAGTCGGCGAACGTCCTGCTGATCCTCAGTTCGCTGGTGATCGATCTGCTGGGCATCTACCTGCTCGGCATCTCCATCTTCGGCGAAACGATCCGGCCATTCCTGGGGTTGTTCGTGCTGTTCGGGCTGAGGCAGACCTGCCAGATGCTCTGCCCCCTGCCAAGCCCCGACGGGATGATCTGGCGACACCCGGGAGCGCCGTCGATCCTCGTCACCTACGGCACGACCAACGACCTTTTCTTCTCCGGCCACACCGCGATCGCGGTGTTCGGTTGTTGCGTGCTGGCAGGTAATTTTGGGTTTCCCGGCATCGTGGCGGGCATCCTGATCGCGGCGTTTGAAGTCATGACGGTGCTCGTGCTCCGCGCTCACTACACGATGGACGTCTTCACCGGCATCATCTGCGCGTTCTGGGTCTATTCGCTGTCTGGCCAATGGGCGCCGGTCGTGGACGCGTGGCTGGCCCGGATTTAGGTAAAAGGAGCCAGAAGAGAAGATGAGAAGCAAGCCTGCATTTTCTGCTGGCCTCTGGCTCCTGACTACTGGCTCCTTTTGGCATTTGAGATCGTTACTTAATCGCCCGACGGCTGCGTGCTTGCCGGCGGCTGGACTTCGACGACCTCGATGCCGCTGATCGCCCACGCGCGCACGCGTCGGCGGTCGGGCGAGCCTTTGCGAGTGGTGTAGAAGACCTGCGTGAGATGGCCGTCGGTGATGTCGATCGCGTAGCGAAGCGTTTCCGGCCACACCTCCGGCGGCGCGGGGGATGACTCCGGTGACATCCCGGGAGGCAGCTCCGGGGCGGGGTCGGCAACAGTCGCATTGCCGACACGGCGATCGTTGGCGATGACGTGCGTCTGATAGCTGCCGGCTCGATTCGGAACGAAATGGCAGGTCACCTCGTATCGGCCGTTCGGCAGGTCGATGCGGAACGCGCGGTCGCGCGTGTCGCCGATGAGGAACGGAAACTCCCCGCCCTTCTCGCGCTGCGACGGGAACTCTTGCCGCGGCGCCTCGCG
The DNA here is from genome assembly GCA_037189665.1 of Phycisphaerae bacterium. Lineage (GTDB taxonomy): Bacteria > Planctomycetota > Phycisphaerae > Tepidisphaerales > Tepidisphaeraceae > BPJO01. The sequence goes on from JBBCIV010000037.1 coordinate 7,709, forward strand.
CACCCAGCCGAACGAACCAGACGCAAACTGTCGATCGCGCGGCACGGCGCAGATCCCGGGCGAATCGCCCCCGCGCATCCTCAGACGCAGCGCACGCCGGCCATCCGAAAGCGTCGTCCAGGCGGGCAGGTCGAGCGGCGACTTTTTCGCCCGCAACAGCACGAGTTTCGGCGACTCGTGGATGATGTCGTAGCGCGGGAGGAACTTCCTCGCACGTTCCTGCGCGTCGGCCGCCCCAAGTGCGACGATGTAGTCCGGGTCGCGCCGCCGTGCCTCGCCCCACCGCGTCAGGAAATACGGAAAGCCCGCCTCGTAGTTGCTGAACAACACCACGTCTTTCGCCATGCCGTAGTACGACAACGCGTGCAGCCACGGGGTGACGAGCTTCACCCCATCCTCGTATCCCGGCGGCCTGATGTCGGCCTTCAGATCCCACGCGACGGTCGAATGCGGATCGATCTTGTCCACCGCGGCGGCGATCTCGCGGAGCGCGGGCTGCATGCCCCGGTAGTCGATCGCCAGCCTGCCGGTGTGGGCAAGGGAAATCGCGATCAGCACCACCGCGACCACCGGGTTCAGCCACCGATGAAATCGCCCGAACCACGCCCACAGCAGCAGGAACCCGATGATGTACAGCCGATCGTTCACCCACCCGCCGTCATTGCGGCCGTACGGGAGGACGAAGTAGAGGTACGCCAGCGCCCCGCACACCAGCAGCAGCGCATCGCGTTCCTTCAACACCTGTAAGCGGAAGAGCCGATGCAGCGCCGTCAGCGCCGCCGCGCCCGCGGTCGCCCACAGGACGAACGGCGTCAGCTTCAGGTGCCACTCGCTGTACGACATCAGCGTGAGCGTGGACTCGAACACCTCTTTCAACTGCGCCATCGTCTGGTACTGCTCGCGGTCGGAACTGTAATTGCGGAAGTTATAATCCCACCCCGCCGCCAGCAGAGGCAGCATGACGGCAAGGACGCCGAACCCCCACCGCACGATCCGTTTGAAATCCGCCTTCACTTCGCCGCGACGAAACCGCCCGATCGCCTTGAGCGTGCGCAGCAGGATGATCCACGCCGACGCAATGCCGATCGTCATCACCACCGCCATGAAGCCGACGAAATGCGACAGGTACGTCAGCAGCGACAGGGCATAAAAAACCCCAAGCCGCGGGAGCGTCAGTTTGTCCTTGTACCGCCACCACCAGCCGATGGTGAACAGGCAGAGGGAGACGCTGAGGGAGAAATTGTAGAAGCCGATGTGGAACAGGTTGTGATACGCGAAGGTAAACCCGATCAGGCACATCACCCCGCGGCCGGGCTCGATGGCGTTCAATAGATAGAGCAGCGACAGCGGCACAAGCGCGATGATCAGGCTCACCACGATCTTCTCGGCGATCAACGGTGGAAGCACTTGCTGGAGTCCGCCGAGCATCAGGTGGGTGAGGATGTTCGGAAACAACTGGTAGCCGAAGTCGTAATGCAGCCGAACCTGATAGTTCGTCCGATCGAACGACTCGAAGAAAATCTTGCCGTTGTAAATGTGGGCCGGGCCGTCCTGCGTAGGGAGGTAGCTGACCGTCCAGATCGGCAGGACGTGGACGAACAACAGCACTGCCATAAGCGTGCGCCAGGTCAGCCAGCGTCGAACGCGCGACCATGTGGTGCGAGGCGGAAAGGCGCCTGCGGCGGCAGGAACATCGGGCGACGGAAACGCGTCGATCCCATTGGTGACGGTGGGCGAAGCATCAAATGCGCGTGCGGTGGCCATCCCATTCCCTTTTTGCGTTGCCCACATTACCACGCGAAGACACTTGCGTTGAAACTGTTGCGAAAGTTTCGTCGACTACTTTTTCGGCTGCGCTGCGGCGATCGCCTGTCCGCCGAAGACGGAGACCAGCAGCAGGACGATCCAGGCCGACAGCAACGGCCCGGCGACATCGCCGGAGAGAAGGCCCATGTCGCCCATCGCCACCAGCCCCGCGCAGGTCAACAGCCCGGCCGTCAGCCCGATGATCGTCAGCCGGGGCCAGCCCGCCGCCGCCAGCATGATCAGGCTGCCCGGCAACGACGCGATCCCGATCATGCCCGCCAGGTACAGGTAATCCGTGTTTACAAACAGCCCCGCCACCGCCACCAGCGCCGCCGCCAGCAAGATCAATCCGACGATGTTCGCCCCGATCCGCTGTTCGTTCGACAACGCATGACGCCCGAAGCGGTCCAGCCTCAGCAACAGGTTGAACAGCGACGGCGCCAGCCACGTCGAGATCGCGAACACGAAGTATGCGATGATAAACGGCAACAGGTAGGGCGCGAGTTCCGGGTTGCTGCGCTTCATCGACAGCATCCCGCGATACGCCACGTATCCGCCGATGATGATCGCCCACTGCGCCCCGGAGCTGAGGCGGGCCATGAATAAAAAGTACGCCAGCATCACCCGGTAGAACGGGTTGCGCGCCTTCATCGCCTCGACAATGCCGGCGCGCGCCCAGTCGCTGGTCGGATCGATCCGCAGCGCCTCGCGGAAGTGCTCCATCGCCGGCCTGGGCTGGTTGCGGTGCAGGAGCGCCCAGCCCTGGTTGGCGTGGGTGACGGCGTTCTCGGGATCGCGTTCGAGCGCGCCCTGAATGGTTCTGGCGGCCTCATCCCGCTGGCCAAGCTGAACGAGCGCGATGCCGCGAAGGTTGACGCAGGCGTCGTGGTTCGGATCGATCTCCAGCCCGCGGTTGGCGGCATCGAGCGCCGCCTGCCAGTTGCGCTGGGCGAGCTTGATGCGGGCCAGCAGCGCGTAGTGCTTCGGATCGAACGCGTCCAGCCGGATCGCCTCGTTGATCGGCCCGGTCGCGTCGGCGAACCGGTTCCGCCCCAGCAACACCGCCGCCAGCGCGTAGTGCGGCAGCGGGTCGTCCGGATCCAGCGTGATCGCCTGCTGCGCCTCGGCGGCCGCGTCGTTGAGCTTCAACTGCTCCAGCAGCACCAGCGACAACATCGCGTGCAGGTGCGCCTCCTGCGGCGACTGCAGCAACGCCGCGCGCAGCTCGCGCTCGGCGTCCGGATATCGATGCTGCTCCAACAGCAGCATGGCGCGTTGGTAGGCGGGGTTCTGGTTCATCTTGTTCTCTTGCGCGATCCTTCCGAGGGCGTTCGCCAGCAGCACGACCACGCCGGCAAAAGAGCGACGCCCTCTTCTGATGATGAGCGGCGTTTCACGGCATCACATCTTCAAATGCTTGAGGATCTCGTCGTACGCCCCGCCCTGGTTCGCGTAGAGCGCGTAATTGCGTGCCGTGTTGAACCACTCGCGCGTGCTCGGCTTCACCTGGCCGGCGGCGGCGAGGAGGTCCTTGGTGGTGATGGGCTTGGGGACGCCATCGGCCATACTGGCGCGGAGCTTGGCCTCGATGGTGACGTCGATGACGGCCTTGAGGTCGGCGCCGCTGAAGCCGTCGGTCTTTTTGGCGACGGCGTCGTGATCGACGTTGTCGACGGGCTTGCCGTGGAGCAGCGTGCGGAGGATCGCGGCGCGGCCGGGCGCGTCGGGAGGCGGGACGAAGAGGATGCGGTCGAACCGGCCCGGCCGGCGGAACGCGGGATCGACGTGCCACGGGGCGTTGGTGGCGGCGAGGATCAGCACGCCTTCGTTGCTCGCCTTCACGCCGTCAAGCTCGGCGAGGAACTGGTTGATCAGGTGCCTGCCGCCGCTGGTGCGCATGTCGGCGCGGCTGGCGGCCAATGCGTCGACCTCGTCGAAGAACAGCACGCACGGCCGCTGGGCGCGGGCGGATTCGAAGATGCCGTGAAGGTTCTTCTCGCTGTTGCCGATCCACATGTCCAGCACGTCGTTGATGCCCACCGCCACGAATGCCGCGTTCACCTCGCCGGCGGTGGCGCGGGCGAGATAGGTCTTGCCGCAGCCGGGCGGGCCGTACATCAGAATGCCCCCGCCGATCGGCTTGCCATAGGCCTTGTAAAGCTCCGGGTGCTTCAGCGGGTGGATGATCTTCAGCCGGACTTCTTCCTTCACGCCGTCGAGCCCGCCGACATTGCCGAAGTTGATCTTCGGCCGCTCGATTTCGACCGCGGGCACTTCGTCGGACCCCTCCCAACTGGCGCGGACCTTGCCCTCGCTGTACTCGCCCGATTCGTCGGCCTCGCTCTCGCCGCCGGCGCCCACTTGAGATGCCAGCTCTGCATTTGCCAACGAGGCGTCTTCTTCCACGGCTTTACGGTATTGCCGCGACGCGAAATCCGCGTTGCCCGCGCGCACCAACAGCTTGGCGTACAGGATGCGAACGCGCGGCTCGACCTGCGGGTTTTTGATCAGGTCTTCGACGATGACCATCGCGTGGCTGTTCTTGCCCTGCTGGTAGAAGGCCGTGGCGAGGCCAAAGCTGATGCCGGCGTTGCCCGGCGAGAGCTGGCCTGCGGCGCGGTACTCCACTTCCGCCTCGTCCGGACGGCCAAACGACATCAGCATTTCCGCCAACGCCAGCCGCAACGGCATGTTATTCGGCGAGACCCGGCATGCCTCACGCATCTGATTAATTGCTTCGTCGGACATCAACGCACCCCGCGTAAGTCAGGAATACAGCTAATCTACCCGCGCGTTCTCCACCACACAAAGCGATGGTGCGACGATTCGACCGGAAATCCCGTTCTCCCTTTCAACCAATATGGGATAAAATAGTCTTATTATGTCTCGCCCGCCGGTCGATTATACGGCGTCCGACTTCGCCGAAGGCCCGCTGCTGGTCTTCTGGGAGCTCACCCGGGCGTGCGACTTGGTCTGCAAGCACTGCCGCGCCTGCGCCCAGCCGAAACGCCATCCGAACGAACTCGATACCGCTCAATCGCTGCGCCTCATCGATTCCCTCTGCGACTTCGACAAGCCGCCAATGCTCGTCCTCACCGGCGGCGACCCGCTGAAGCGCGAAGACCTGCCTCAGCTCGTCCGCCACGCGGTCGGCCGAAGGTTGCGCGTCGCGCTCACGCCATCGGCAACACCGCTGCTGACGCGCGATGCGCTGGCGAAGCTGTGCAACGCCGGCCTCTCCGCGCTCGCCCTCAGCCTCGACGGCGCGACCGCCGGCACGCACGATCGCTTTCGCGGCGTGCCGGGCAGCTTCGATCGCACGTTCGACGCGCTGGAAATCGCCCTTCGGCTGGGGCTGCACGTGCAGGTCAACACGACGGTGTCGCGCGACAACCTGTCGGAACTGGACGCGATCGCGATGGGGCTGTCGTCGTTCGGCATCGCGACGTGGTCGGTCTTCTTCCTGGTGCCGGTCGGCCGGGGGTTGATGGAGAAACGGCTGCACGCGGTGCAATACGAATCGGTGTTCGCACGGCTGTGGCACCACTCGTCGCGCATGCCGTATCGGATCAAGACGACCGAGGCGCCCCACTACCGCCGATACGTGATGCAGAACGCGCCGGAGTCGGCCGCCCGCGCCGTCCTCACCGCGCCCACCAACGACGGGCGCGGCGTGATGTTCGTCTCGCACACCGGCGACGTGTTCCCCAGCGGCTTTCTGCCCAAGCGATGCGGGCGTTTCCCTGACGACTCGCCCGTCGATGTCTACCGTAACTCGCCCGTTTTCCGCGACCTTCGCGATCCCGCCAAGCTGAAAGGCAAGTGCGGCCAGTGCCCGTTCAACACCGTTTGCGGTGGGAGTCGTGCGCGGGCGTACGCCGTTTATCGCGACCTGCTCGCCCCCGAGCCCGACTGCGCGTACTACCCGCCGGCAGTCGAAGCCGATCAACCGCCCTGTCGAGGAGTTCTCCACCATGCTTAGCCTCACCAACATTCTGTGCGACCAGTTATCCGGCAACGAAGATCTCCGCTACGGCCACACCCGCACCGACGCCACGCCCCGGCCGGTGGTGGTCTGGGCGCTCACGCGCGCCTGCAACCTCAAATGCGTTCACTGCTACGCCTCCGCCACCCGCAAACCGACGCCCGGCGAGTTGACCGATGACCAAGGCGAAGCCCTCCTCGACGACCTCCGCGCCTTCAAAGTGCCGGCAGTGCTGTTCAGCGGGGGTGAGCCGCTCGTGCGCGGAAGCGCTCTGGACCTGATGGCCTACGCGCGGTCCATCGGCCTTCGCTGCACGCTGTCCACCAACGGCCTGCTGATCGACGACGCGGTCGCCGACGATCTGGCGGAGATCGGCCTGCAATACGTCGGCATCAGCATCGATGGGTGTCAGACGCGCCACGACCGCCTGCGCGGACAAAAGGGCGCGTTCGATCAATCCTGGGCGGCGATCGAGCGGTGCCGGGCGCGCGGGATCAAGGTCGGCGTCCGCTTCACCGTTCACGCGTTAAACCAGGACGACCTCGAAGCCGTCTTTGACTTGTGCGACCAGCACGGCGTCAACCGCCTGTGCATCTACCACCTCGCTTACGCCGGCCGAGGTGAGGGGATGCGGCGGGTGGACTTGCAGCCCGAGCAGACGCGAGAAGTGATGGACCGCATCGTCTCCCGCGTGCGTCACAACCACGACGTCGGCCGCCGGCTGGAATTGCTGACGGTCGGCAACCATGCCGACGCGGCGTATATCCTCTGGACGCTCGAGCACACCGACCCCGCCCGCGCCGAATCCGTCCGACGGTTGCTGGCCGGCACCGGCGGCAATCGGTCCGGACAGAACATCGCGGCGATCGACCCGGAGGGCGGCGTTCACTACGACCAATTCTCCTGGCACTACGCGTGCGGCAATGTGAAGGACACCCCCTTCTCCACCATCTGGCGCTCCGCCGCCGACCCCAGGCTGGCGGTACTGCGCAATCGCCGCGCACTCTTGCCAGGCAAATGTCAGGCCTGCCGATTTGTCGATCTGTGTAACGGCAATCTTCGCTCGCGTGCCGAGGCCGCCACGGGCAACTGGCTCGGGGAAGACCCGGGCTGTTATCTGCCGGAAAAAGCGCGGGTGTAGCGCGTCACCCGTCGCACGTTTGGCAGGCAGCCGCGGACGGGATACGCTGGCGGGCGATGATGAAGATTCGATCCCACTGCCTGCGGATGACGTTGATCACCTCGCTGCTGACGTCGTCGGCATTGGCGGTGAAGACGGAGTTTTTCACGCACACCACGCCGGAGGATTTCAACGCCGGCACGCCGAAGAACGTCGTCGTCACCAATCACGGCGACCTGCGGCTGTCGCGCGAGTTGAAGTCGCTTTTGCCCAACGACAAGTCGGTCACCGCCATTCCCGCCGCCGTGGTAACGCCGGACGGATCGATCGTCTTCGCGACGTTTCCCGATGGCGAAGTCTTGCGGTGGAAGGACGGCAAGCTCTCCTCGCTGGCAAAACTCGAAGGCCAGGTAATCACCGCGTTGGCGTCGATCGACGGCCAGATCCTCGCGGCGGCCGCAGGGGAGACGGCGAGGGTATACCGCATCGCGGGCGACGGCGCCGCAAAGGCGGAAGTCTTCTTCGAACTGAAAGATGCAACCTATATCTGGAAGTTGGTCGAAGCCGACGCGAAGATCTATCTCGCCACCGGCTCGCCGGCGAAGGTTTTCGTCTACGACCAGGCGCCCGGACCGCGCGAGTTCGCCACGCTCGACGGCGATAACGTGCTCTCGCTGCTGGTAGACAAAGAAAAGGCGATCTACGCCGGGACGGACGTTGACGGGCTCGTTTATCGAATCGACCGGACGACGGGGAAATCAACCCTGCTCTTCGACGCCGCCGAAGCGGAAATCTCGGCGCTCTCGTTCGACGACGCCGGCCAACTGCTCGTCGCGACCGGCGAAGCCAAGGACCACGCTCCTCAGCCCCTCACCCCCGCCGCTGGCCGGCCGGAGCACGGGGACGCGGCGGGATCGACGATCCCCTCAAAGAAGCCCGCCAACCCCGCGCCGCCGCAGGATCAAGGCGCGGCCGGCGATGCGATCCCCGGCGAGGCGCCGCCTGCCCCCGCTCCCGCCGACACCGCCGACGCTCACGGTGCTGAAGGGCATGGCGAAGACGCTCACAACACCGATGCCGGCCCCGCCCAACCGAGCGCGGGCGCCGACGCGCAATCGCCCACCGGCAACGCGCTTTACCGAATCAACGATCAAGGGTTGGTCACCGAACTTTTCCGCTCCGGCGTGGTGATTTACGACGTCGCCGCCCAGGGTAAGACGATCTACCTCGCCACCGGCGAATCCGGCGAGGTGCACGCGATCGACCCGTCGACTGAGGAAACGACGGTCGTCGCCCGCACTAACGCCGCCCAGGTCAGCCAGATCATCGCCGCTGCGGATGGGACGATTTACCTCGCCACCAGCAACGTCGGCGGCATCCATTCGCTGGGGACGGGCAACGCCGCCGAGGGTACGTTCGAGAGCGACGTGCTCGACGCCGGCGTCGCCAGCACGTTCGGCAAGCTCCAGTTGCGCGGGCAGTTGCCCGAGGGATCGTCGCTGACCGTCTCCACCCGCTCGGGGAACGCCGCCGATCCCGAATCCGGCACGTGGAGCGACTGGTCCGCCCCCGCCGCCGCACAGGAATTCGTAGACGTCGCCTCGCCGCGCGGCCGCTACCTTCAGTACAAGCTCGCCTTCAAGGCCGATCCCGGCAAGCCCGCGCCGAGCCTCGATGAGATCCGCATCGCTTATCAGAAGCCGAACGTCGCGCCGCGGGTGTCGTCGCTGACGATCACGCGGGATGAATCGGGCAACGGCAACCACACCATCACATGGGAGGCGACCGACCCGAACGACGACGCGCTCAAGTACGCCGTCTACGCCCGCGCCGTCGGACGGGGCGGGTGGGTGGAGCTCGCCAAAGACCTCACCGCCAACACCCACGTCTGGCCGGCCTTGCAAAGCGCGGACGGGCGGTACGAAATCAAGGTCGTCGCCTCCGACGCCGCCGACAACCAGCCCGGCGAAGGCCAGCAGGCCAGCCGGGTAAGCGAGACGATCGTCGTCGACAACACTGCCCCGGTCATCGGCGACGTGAAGGTGGAGGGCACGACCGTCACCCTGCGCGTCGTGGACCGAAACGGGATCGTGGCATCGCTGGATTACGCGGTGAATAGCGCTCAGGACTGGCAGCGAAGGCTTCCTGATGATACGATGGCCGATTCCCCTGAGGAGCGTTACACGCTCAATCTGGGCAAGCTGGCGTCGGGCCAGCACACGTTGACGGTCCGAGCGACCGACGGCGAGGGCAACACGGCGTTCGAGACGATCGGCGTAAGTGTGCCTTAAATATAGGTTTACGTATTAACGTCTGTGTCGAGGAAGCGTCATGCATTACCCCCACCGCATCAGCAAGATCAAGCGAGCCCGGAAGCTCGGTTTCCGCGCCCGCATGAAGACCAGCAACGGCCGCAAGACCATCAACAACAAGCGTCGCGCCGGCCGCAAGGTTCAGGTCGTCTGAGCTGACAATCAGGCTTTTTTTAGCCGCAGATGAACGCGCAGGTAAACGCAGATATGGAAAGAGGTTTAAGCCCTTTTTCTTCATCTGCGTTTATTCGCGCCCATTTGCGGCCGTTTCATTTTACTCTCTGCTGAGAACCTGCAATGGACAACGCCACGCTGATCGCCGGTCTGGAATTCACCCGCGCCCGCCTGCTGGGCATCCTCGACGCCATCGAAAAGTCCGGTCAGGACGTCCAGAAAGTCCTCGCGTGGCGACCCGGCCCGGGACGCGCTCACATCGGCTGGCAGGCCATGCACTGCGCCGCCACCCACGATCGCTACCTCAACGTCCGCCTCAAGGGCGGCACCGCGACTGATCCCCAACTCTGCGAAGACTTTGCGGGCGGCAGCACGCCGTCCGACGACCGCGTTCCGACGCTCGCCGACATCCGCAGCAAGCTCCAATGCCACTACGCCGCCTTCAAGGCGTACGTCGAATCCGCCTCCGCCGAAGAACTGGCGCGCGTACAGGATTTCCCGAACAACGTGAAACGATCGATCGGCGAGTCGATCGTCCTGCTGACCTGGCACGAGGCACACCACCAAGGCCAGATTCATCTCACGTGGAATTGCTACAAGGCTGCCCACGGCATCGCCTGATCCGCGAATCACAACATGCGCAACCTCACTGGCGGGGTCCGCTCTGCTGGCCCCGTTGGAAAGCGTTGAACGGGCGATCCTGCTTCAATGTGTCGCACTGTGATGATGCGTTTGGAAAGCGAATGCATAATCGTTGCGCAGACAAAATGTTGAAGCGACGTCCGAGAATCAGCCGATTTAGGTGGCATCGTCCTTGCTAAGGGTGGTACAGGAACCACTGCGGGCGGCGGTCGGAGCGTGATCGAGGACTTTGTTGTATGGGCCGATCACCCGTCATCTATCTGGCATGCCTTGCCGCCATTGCCGCGCTGGGCGCCGATTCTGCGGAGACCTTGGAGATGGACCTCCATGCCTACGCCGACCGCGCTGGCCCCTCCCACCGGCAGTTCGAGGTATCGCCTTTCTTGGCGGGCACCGGTGTGGACGTTTCCGCACTGCCGACCATCAGCCCGTTGCGTTACGATTCTCTTACGTCTGCGCCGGCCTTGTCCGACCGCGAGATCACCGTCGTCCCCCTGCCACCGGCACTGGCGGGAACCGGCGTGTTGGTGGGAGGATGGGTCGCACTACGAACACTGCGGGCCATGCGTCGTCACCTGCCCCGAAGACGTCCCTGACGCAAATCATCCTCACGCGGCCGATTTCCCCAAGCGCCCGCGCCCAGCGTTCAACAAGTCGATGTATAACCACTTTTTCAACAACGGCTTAACCCCTTCACGACGAACGGCTTCGCACGAGATTCTCCCATGTGAAATGTCCTTGATCCCCCCTGCCGTTCGCCTAAGATGTCTCAACGGAGCACGGACCCGAGGGTTGAAACAAAAAGGTCCGGGCACTGATGAAATTTAACATTGTGGAAACGCGCACGTTCTTCGTTACGACCGCCTCGTCTCTTCGTCGATCCAGTAGATGGCCAGACGGTTCGTACGCGGTGCGCACGCTTTTCGCCGATGGGCCTCCGGGCTTGAACTAAATTGAGAACGCCCCGTGCGATTGCGCGGGGCGTTGGTCGTTTTTCCGCCGCGAACTGTCTGTCTTCGAGAAGGACCGCGTGCCGTAACGTCGCCGCCGTCCGGAATGTGACTCAATATGCCATCGTTCGATTTCGTCAATCGCGCCAACGCAGAGTACATCGAGCAGGTTTTCCAGCAGTACAAGAAAGACCCGAACTCGGTCGAGGAGATCTGGAAGGCCTACTTTGCGGGCTTCGAGATGGGCGCTGCCCGCACCGATCTGCCGACGGTCTTCAGCGCCGGCAAGGATGGCGATGTCGATCCGGAGTTCCGGGCGGGAATCTTCGACCTGGTGCATACTTATCGTGAGCTTGGTCATTACTCGGCGTCGCTCGACCCGCTCGGCATCACCAAGCGCGGCGAGCACCCGATGCTCGACCTGTCGAACTTCAACCTCAAGACGACCGACCTCAGCCGCAACGTCGGCCGGGGCGGGTACGGCGGGCCGACGGACGGCACGCTGCGCGACCTGATCGAAAAACTTCGTTACACCTACTGCGACACCATCGGCGTCGAGTTCACCGGCATCGCCGACAAGGACCAGCGCGACTGGCTCCAGGCCCGCATCGAACAGACGCACAACCACCCCCCGCTGACCAGCGAGGAAAAGAAGAACCTGCTGTTCCAACTCATCGCGGCCGAGGAGTTCGAGCAATACCTCGGGCGGGCGTTCATCGGGGCCAAGCGATTCTCGATCGAGGGCGGCGAGTCGCTCATCCCGATCCTGAACAACATCGTCGAGCACGGCGGCGCGCACTTCGGCTCGGACGCGGTCGTGATGGCGATGGCGCACCGCGGCCGGCTGAACGTGCTGGCGCACGTGCTCAACAAGCCCTATGAAATCATCCTCTCCGAGTTCGCCGGCACCGCCGCCAAGCCCGCGGGCGTGCAGGGCGACGGCGACGTGAAATACCACCTCGGCTACGCCAACACCCGTCCCCTGCCGGACAAAAAGCAGGTCAAGGTGTCGCTGCTGCCGAACCCGTCGCACCTGGAGCTGATCAACCCCATTCAACAGGGCATCGTCCGCTGCAAGCAGGAATGGCTCGACGACCGCAACCGCACGCGCACCATCCCGCTGTGCATGCACGGCGACGCCGCGTTCTGCGGCCAGGGCATCGTCACCGAAACCCTCTCGCTCTCCGAGCTGCCCGGCTATGAGACCGGCGGGACGATCCACATCATCGTCAACAACCAGATCGGCTTCACCACGTCACCTAAGCAGGGCCGCTTTACGCCCTACCCGACCGACATGGCCAAGGCGATCCAGGCGCCGATCTTCCACGTCAACGGCGACGACCCCGAGGCGTGCCAGCACGTGGCGAGGATCGCCGTCGAGTTCCGCCAGAAGTTCAAGTGTGACGTCATCATCGACCTCTGGTGCTACCGCCGTCATGGTCATAACGAGACCGACGAGCCGTCGTTCACGCAGCCGCTGATGTACAAGACGATCAGCAAGCACCCGTCGGTGCGCGCCAGCTACCAGAAGAAAATCATCGAGTCCGGCGCGATCACGCAGGCGGACGCCGACCAGATGAAGCAACTGGTCATCTCGCGCCTGACCTCGGCGCGCGAGCTGGCCCGCGAAGTGCGGCCGCGCACGAAGGTGCCGCGCTTCGGCGGCGTATGGTCGGGCTTCGGCGTCGCCGGCGATGATTGGTCGGCCGACACCGTCGTGCCGCGCGCCAGGCTGGAAAAGATCATCGAAACCTACAACAAGGCCCCCGCCGGCTTCACGTACCATCCCAAGCTGGAAAAAGGCGTCATCGCCGCCCGCCGCGAGATGGTGAAGAACGGCAAGCTCATCGACTGGGGCTGCGCCGAAATGCTGGCCTTCGGCTCCATCCTCCAAGACGGCCACAGCATTCGCTTCACCGGCCAAGACGTCGAACGCGGCACGTTCAGCCACCGTCATGCCGTCTACCACGACTACGAGAACGGCAACTGCTACACCCCGCTTCAGAACATCGAGGGCGCGACCGGCGAGTTCTTCATCATGAACTCGATGCTGTCGGAGGAGGCCGTGCTCGCCTACGAGTGGGGCTACGCGTCGGCCGACCCGCGCAACCTCGTGCTGTGGGAAGCGCAGTTCGGCGATTTCGTCAACGGCGCCCAGAACATCATCGACCAGATCATCGCCGCGTCGGAATCGAAGTGGCACTACATGTCGGGCCTGGCAATGCTGCTTCCGCACGGATACGAAGGCGCTGGCCCGGAGCACTCCAACGCCTACGTGGAACGCTTCCTGAGCCTGTGCGCCGAGGAGAACATGCAGGTCGCGATGCCGTCGCGCCCGAGCACGTACTTCCACATGCTCCGCCGGCAGCAGCTTCGCAAGTTCCGCAAGCCGCTGGTGCTGTTCATGCCCAAGAACCTCCTGCGCCGCCCGGACGCCAGCAGTTCGATCGAAGAGCTGACCGATAATCAAATTGAGTTGGTGATCGACGATGCGCACATCGCCGATCGCGACAAGGTCAAACGACTGCTGCTGTGCTCGGGCAAGGTCTACTACACGCTCAACAAGACCCGCAACGAGAACAAGATCGACGACACAGCCATCATCCGCCTGGAGCAGTTCTACCCGCTGCCCAAGGCCGAACTGGTTGCGGTGCTGAACAAGTACCGCCGTGCCAGCGAGGTGTGCTGGGTGCAGGAAGAGCCGCAGAACCGCGGCGCGTGGAGCTACATGCAGCCGATCCTTCGGGCGATGCTGCCCGACCTGCTCGTCAGCTACCACGGCCGCGAGGCCGCGGCAAGCCCGGCGACGGGGTCGGCGGCGATGCACGAGGCCGAGGAACGCGAACTGATCGCCTCAGCGCTCGACCTGGCCCGTCGCGCCAACGCCAAGTTGCCCGAATCGGTCGGCGCTTCTCCCGCGACGACGGCATCCAAGGTGTAAAAGGGTTACGCGGCAGCGTTTGAATCGCCGGTAGTGGTGCGAGGCTTGGTCCAGCGCAGGCAAACGTCGACCAGCGTGTCGAGTTCGATCGGCTTGGGCAGGAAGTCGTTATAGCCCGCATCGAGGCAATTTGCGCGATCGCGTTCCATTACGTTCGCCGTGACGGCGATCGCCGGGACGGTAACGCCCTGCTCCCGCAGCCGGCGCACCGTAGCCGGGCCGTCGAGGTCGGGCATCTGCATGTCCATGAGGATCAGGTCCAGCGCCGCCGGATTGCCCGCGGCGCCGATCCAGCTCAGCATCTCCACGCCGCTTTCCATCGCGTGAACTGTCGCGCCCGCGTGCCGTAACAGCATGGTGAGCAAGAGGCGGTTGTCGGGCCCGTCGTCCACGATCGCCACGCGCACCCCTTCCAGCGGCCGCTCGGGGAACGCCTTGGCGACCTTGGCGGCAGCGCTCTGTTGGTTGTCGGCGATCTGCCGGGCTGGCAAGTAAAGCGTGAAGATCGACCCCTCGCCCGGCGCCGAATCGACCATCAGCGTGCCGTCCATCATCTCCGCGAGCCGGCGCGAGATCCGAAGCCCCAGCCCGGTGCCCCCAAACCGACGCGTGGTGGCGGCCTCACCCTGCGTAAATGCCTCAAATAGTCGGGTCAACTGCGTCGAAGTCATGCCCACGCCCGTGTCGGCCACGGCGACGCGAAGATCGTTGGTCGACGGGTCCCACCGCGTCGTCACGCAAACCCGTCCACCGGACGTGAATTTGATCGCGTTGCTGACCAGGTTCATCACGATCTGTCGGAATCGAACCGGATCGCCCATCACCAACGGCGGCGGCTCACCATCGATATCGGCGGAGAGCTCGACGCCCTTCGACTGGGCGAGCGCCGAAAACGTTCGCAACACGTCGCGGACTAACTCCACGCTATCCACCGGAATCCGCTCCAACGACAGCCGCCCGGCCTCGATCTTCGATAAATCGAGGATGTCGTTGATGATCGTCATCAGGTGTTCGCCGTTACGGCGAATGGTGCTGAACGCATCGGCCCGCGCGAACGGGTCCTGGATAAGCCCGCGTTCCACCATGTCCGAAAAGCCGAGGATGGCGGTCATCGGCGTGCGGATTTCGTGGCTCATGTTCGCCAGGAACTCGCTTTTGGCCTGCGTCGCGACAGCCAGTTGGCGATTGGCCTCCGACAATTCTCGAGTTCGTTCTTCGACGAGGTATTCAACGCGTGCCGCGCGTCCGGTTAACACCATCAGGAATCCGCCAAGCATGCTCGTGAACAACACGCCGCCCGCCAGCACCGCCCAAGACGATAGGCTGCGATCGGCCATCTGGTAACCCGGCTCGATCGCCGCCCGCAACGTCCACGTTCGCCCGGCCACCGGAAACGATCGCGAATACCAGTTCTCCGCCGGCTTGTCAGCCTGGCCCACAGAGTAGAGCACCCTCCCCGCCCGAGAGGCCGATTCGTCGATCAACGATAAATGCACGCCGTCCAACTCGGCTGACGCCAAAGCGCTCTGCACCATCTCGTCCAAGCCGATCGCCGCCGCAATGAACCCTCGCGCCGCCTCTCGTCGCGAGGCGGCCGTCGCCGGGATCTCGCCGTACGTATACAGGGGTAGAAAAAGGATAAACCCCTTCTCCGAGGCCGGATCCTGCACCAACTGATAGCTTTCCGTCGCGGCCGGCATGCCCGTCTCGATCGCCTTCATCTGTGCGTTGTGGTTCAGCGCACGCGATGACGAATCCAGCCCCAATGCCGCCTCGTTGCCCAAGAGCGGTTCGACGTACGAAACAATCGTATGCTGATCGCCCGGCTTGATCGGAACCAACTCTCCCGTCGACAAGAGTTGCCGAACGGTGAAGCCCGGCGTCTCCCGCCGCCTGCTCTCGATAAATTCGTCGAGCTTCGCGCCGGAAACGATCTCGGAGTACCCCAGCGCCTGGATCGAATCGTTGTGCGCCAGAACCATTCGCGAAAAAGTCTGAAACTCGTCGGCGCTGACGTTAATGGAACTGTTGAAGAGCCCGCCGGTGGAATAGAGGGCGTTGATCGCCAGTTCAAGCTTGGAGTTGAGGGAACGGGTCAGCCCGTCGATCCGCCGCTCGAACGCGGTGCGATTCTGCGCCGTTTCGATCTGCCGGCTGGCGACAAAGATGATAACCGCGATCGCCAGGGTGATGGACATCGGTATCCCCACCGAGAACAATCGCGGCCGCCACGCCTCGCGCGGGGTGGCGAACAGCATCAACATCATCGGCGTAAAAATAAGCACGCCGATCGTGTCGCCCGCCCACCAGGTAAACCATGAGTAACCACATGCCGACCACGGCAACATGCCCACGTTGTATAGCGCTAACACGCCAACCGTCGAAGCAATAATGCACGACGCCGGCCCGCCCCAGAACAGGAAACGAAGGATCTGCCCGTCTTGCACCAGTGGGGTCGGCAGGCCGACCGTGCGGCGAATGACGCGGTCGCCAACCAGCGCCTGCAGCGCGCCGCCCGTCGCGATCAACCTCGCCACGTTCGTCGCGGTGGCAAACTCCGGCGTATTGTAGGCCCCAAATGAAAAGTTGGTGATGAACGCGCCGATCCAGACCGCAAACACCATCCTTGGCCCGCCCAGCAACAAAGCCCCCAGCGCTATGCCGGCCGCAGGGCAGATCGAGCTGGCGTAGCCGGGAGGGATCGCCAGCAACAGCGATATTCGGCCTGCCACCGCGTACGCGAACGCGACCGCCAGAAAGATCAAAACAGCTCGCAGTCTTGGCATGAACCTCTACCGGGACGGTAACCGATCCCCAGTCTATCGGATTTTCGACCGAAGCGGCCGGAAAACAAAAGCTCCTGCCGCGCCGCGGCAGCCCGCGTGGCGCGGCAGGAGGGAATTGCAAACGGCGCGCGATCCCGGATTCCCGGCATAACCGACGCTATTACGCCGCCGGCGCGGTAACGGTGATCAACTGGCCGGTGCTGATGTTCGAGCCGGCCGGGTTGTCCGCCTGGGCGTACGGCGCCGCCTCGGCGATGACGCGGTACCGGCCCAGGGGCAGATCCGCCGGCACACGCAGCAGGACGCGGAGCGTTTGAGCCCCGCCTGGGGCCAGCGTAATGCGCTCACGCGACACACCGATGATCTTGTCGTCGGCGCCCAGCGTGTCGTCCGTGCTGGCGTACACGTAGATGTTGACCAGCCCGCTAACGGTCTGCTTCGTGTTGTTGCCGATCGCCACGTACGCCTCGCCGCGGCTGCCCGGGATGATCTGCACCGGCAGCCGGACTTCGCTGACGCGCGACCGCAAGTCCAGCGTGGTCGGCTGGCTGAGCCGCAAACCGCTGGTGATGGCGGTGCCCGTGCCGTTCTTGTCCGTATCGGGACGCAGGGAGACCATGCCCTTGCGGCCGATCAGCGAGCCGTCGGTAAGGCTGATGTTGTTGTCGGCGATGACGTTCAGCGTATCGTTGCCGATCAGCCGGAAGTTCTTCATTTCCACATCGCCGGCCGAATAGAGGTTGAGGTCTTCGGTCGTCGTGATGTTGCCTTCGATGCTGATCAACACCGGGTGCCGACGTCCGTTGCCGCCGAAGAGCACGTCTTTACCTGCGATGTTGGTCTTCGGGTTTGTCAGCACAACGGTGCTCTTGCTTGCGGTCGTGCCCAGGAAGACCGAGCTGTTGGACGACACGATGTTCGCCCACGTTCGCGTGCCGCCGGCGCGGATCGCCGGGCCGACCAGCAGAATATCGCCATTCGGCGTCGTGACCGACGCGTTGGTCGATTCCGCCACGCGAATCGCGCCTCGGCCGTTGCTGTCGGTGTCCGCCGTGACGAACACGTGGCCCGAACGAAGAATCCGCACCGATCCGTGCACCGCCACGTCACCGCCGGCGCTGAGCCAGATGTTGCTGAGGCGGCCCTGCGTGCTGAGATCGCCGTTGACCGCGATCGAGCCGGAGGCGCCCGTCGCCCGGATCGACACCTTCGATCGGAACGAGGCATCGCCGATCCGCACGGTATGCTCGCCGGCGTTACCCGAATCGTGATCGGCATCCCGTCCACGGCCGATGACGACCTTTCGCGGGCCGACTGCGATCGCGCCGATCTCTTCCGCCGTAATATCGAATCCGCCGTTGCTCTTGCCGCCGATGTCGATCGACGCCGTCGGGCTGAGCGGCTGCAACACGATCAGCCCCGTGCCCGCCACGGCATCAGCACGGTTGCCGAGTTCCAGCTTGTCAGCGGTCAGGATCATGTCATGGCCGCCGGCGACGCCGACCTTGTAGCCGTTGACGAGGTTGATGTCGTCCGCCGTCATCGTCATCTTGCCGCCCGACCATAGCCGGCCGGTGCGGGCAACGCGGACTGCCGAGCCCTCGAAGTTCAGCGGCACGCCAGCCGTGGTGCCGACCGCGCCGGTCACATCGACCATTGTCGTCTTGATCGAGATGCCGGCCGATCCCGTCGCCGCGAGGGTGCCGGAGATCGCCGTCGTGCCAATGCCGGCCTGCTGCTCCAGCCCGCGAGCGGTGAACAGCGTCGGGATGAGCACATTTCGGGCGGTCAAGATCGTGACCATGCTGAGCGGCGTGGTCTGGCCGACCGCGCCGTTGAACGCCACGTCGTGACCCGTCCGTAGCGACAGCGTCTTGTCGCCGTTAACGGTGCTGTTGAACGCGATCGTGCCCGCACCGCGGCGTCCCGTGCTCATCGCCACGTCGTCCGCGAGGACGAACGGCGAGTTGATCACAATATTGTCATTGCTCGTGCCGATGTTCGCGTTGCTCACGATGCCGCCGCCGGCGGTGAGGGTCACCGTGCCATCGGACGTGATGTTGGCCGCGTCTTCGATCGTCAGCGCGCCGCCGGCGCTTACGGTAACAGCGCCGGAGTTGTTGGTGAACAAAGCGCCCTGGAGCGTCATTGCCGCGCCGCTGAGCAGTGTAATGCCTGCGCCCGTGACGGCTTTGGTCGCCAGCGTTGTGCCCGCGTCGAGTGTGACAACGCCCGCCGCCAGCAGCGAGCCGCCGGCCATCGTGAACGAAGCGTTGTCGCTCGTAATCGTGATCGTACCGGTGCGCGACTGCACGTTCGCATTGGCCGTGATGGCGTTGGTCGCCGTCAGCACGACGTTGCCCACCGCATCGATGGTGTAGGTCGTGATCGTGTCTTCGGACTGCATGTCCACCACGCCGCCAACCACGATCGACTTGCCCGGGGCCTGGCTGATCGCGCCATCCTGGGTGACGATGAAGAGGTCTTCGTCGGATTCGACGTTGCCGTCGAGACGCACGTCATCGCCTGCGGTCAGCGAGATGTCAGCCCCGGCGGCGATGTTCAGCGTCGTGATGTCGTCGGCCGCCGTCATCGTCAGGGCGCCAGCCGCGGCGATGAAGGCCGGGTCGATCATGAGGATCGAGCCGTCAGTGGCGGTGATGATGACCGCCCCGCCGCTGGTCGTCGTCAGCCCGCCATTCAACGCCACCTCTTCGGCGGCGGTGATCGTCAGCGTACCGGCGGACGTGATGGTCTCGACGCTGATGTCGTCGCCTGCGGTCAGCGTCGTTGCGCCGCCGGAATTGACGAAGGTGTCTTCCACCATCACCAGGTCGCCCGCCTGAGCGGTAACCGAGACGGGGCCATTCGTCGACGCAATGCCGCCGGTAAGCGTGAAGTTGCTGCCCGCGGTGATCTGGATTTCGTCGTCTGCCACCACGCTGGACGCGGTGATCGCGCCTGATGCGGCGAGCGTCGCATCGCCGTCCGCGTCGATCGACGAGGCCAGCGCCATCGAGATGGCGCCATTGTTGGCGTCAAGCAGCACGTGGCCGTCCGCGCTGGTCGTAATCGCGCCGAGCACCGAGATGCCCGAGCCCGCCGTCGCCGTCACGTCGCCCGCCGCGGCGATCGCGGTGGTGGTGATGTTGGTGCCCGACGTCATCGACACGTCGCCGTCGGCGGCGATCGTCGAGCCGTTGGCCATCCGCACCTCGCCCGAGGTCGCGGTGAACGTGGCCGATGAATCGTTGGTGGTGGCGATCTCGCCTTCCATCACGATCGACCCGCCCGCGGTCGCGGTCAGGTTGCCGCCGGAGGTAACGTCGACCAGGCCGATGACCGTGTTTGCCATCAGCGTCGTCGCGCCGGCGGAGTGGATGCCCGTGTTGTCGCCCATCTCAATTCCGGCGTCGGCGGACGTGAGCAAGACGGCGCCGCCCGCAGTGGTGGCGATCGCCCCGTTGATCACGATGCCACTGTCGGCATCGACCGACACATCCCCGGCCGCGTCGATCTTCTGCATCGTGGCGGTGGTTTTCGCGTCGATATCGACGTCGCCGACGGCGTCGATCTCCGAGTCGTTCGACATCGTGAACGCGCCGGTGGCCGACGCGATCGTCACGTTGCCGGCCGTCGTGCGGATCGCCTCGTTCAGAGCAATCGCACCGCTGGCCTGCACGTTCACCAAGCCCGTGCCGGCGATCGTGTCGATCGTGGCGGTGACCGTGGTGATCGCAGTCGTGCCGGCGGACGTGAGCGTCTTGCCAACGGTCTGCGTGAACGACCCGCTCGTGGACGTGATCGACACGTTTCCGCCATTGGTGGTCGTGATGTCGCCTTCGGCGGCAATCGCGCCGACGGCGAGCATCGTCAGGTCGCCTGCGACCGACACCAGTTCGGTGGTGATCGTCGTACCAGCCGTAAGCGTCGTATCATCCGCGGCGGTGAGGTTCGAGCCGTCTGCCATGGTGATAGCGCCGGATGCAGACGTCAGGTTCACCGCGCCGCCAGCCGTGGTTGCGAGTGACTGGTTGATCGTGATCGTCTGATCCGCATCGACATCCACACTACCGGCCGCGTCCAGCGACTGGATCGTCGCAGTCGTGGCGGTATCGATGTCCACAGCGCCGGACGCGGTGATCTTCGCGTCGCTCGACATCGTGAACGATCCGCTCGTCGCCTCCAGCGTCACCGTGCCGCCGTCGGTGGTGTTGATCGCCTCGTTGAGGGCGATCGAGCCCGAAGCCTGCACGTCGACCGCACCGGCGGCGGTGATCGTTTCGATCGTCGCGTCGGTGGCGGTGACGGTGACCGTGCCGGCGGACGTGATCGTCTTGCCCGGCGACTGCGTAAACGTGCTGCCAGTGGACGTGATGACCACGCTGCCGGAGTTGGTCGTCGTGATGTCGCCTTCGGCGGCGATCGCACCGGCAGCCAATACCGTCAGATTGCCGGCGACGGTAACCATTTCGGTCGTCGCAGTCGTGGCGGCGGTGAGGGTCGTCTCGCCGGCGGCGTGGAGAACGGCGTTGTCGGCCATCGTGATGGCGCCGTTGGCGGAGGTGATGTCCACCGTGCCGCCTGCGGTCGTAGCGAGAGCCTGGTTGATGAGCACCGTGCCGCCCGCGTCGATATCGACGCTGCCGGCCGCTTCGAGCTTCTGGATCGTCGCGGTTGTGGCCGCTTCGACGTCCACCGCGCCCGCGGCGGTGATCTCCGAATCGCTCGACATCGTGAACGATCCGCTCGCCGCATCGATGGTGACCGTGCCGCCGTCCGTCGTCTTGATTTCTTCGTTCAACGCCACAGAGTCGGAGGCCATGACGCTCACCGACCCTGCGGCCGTGATCGTCTCGAGCGTCGCGACCGTCGCGCTGATGCCCACGGTGCGGGCCGAAACGATGCTCGTGCTCGGCGACTGCGTAAACGTGCTGCCGGTGCTGGTGATCGCAATATCACCCGAATTGGTCGTCGTAATGTTACCCTCGGCCGCGATTGCACCCGGAGCGGTGATCGTGAGATCGCCCGCGACATCGACCGTTTCGGTGGTGATCGTCGCGGCGGCGCTCAGCGTCGTCTCGCCATCGGCATTGATGGACGCGCCGTCGGACATGGTGATGTCACCGCCCTGCGCCGTGACGTCGAGCGTTCCGGCGTCGGTGGTCGTAAGGTTCTTGTGAACGGCAATGCTCGTACCCGCAGTTAGCGCCATCGCGGCGCCGGCGGCAAGCGTGTAGACCTCGATGCCGGTGGCGGCGTCGATCGTCAAGCCGCCCGCGGCTGTCATCGTGTGATCGGACTGGGTAACCGATCCGCTGGCGGCGTCGATGTCGATCGCGCCGGCCAGCGTGCTGACATGGTCGGTGATGCTGACGCCCGTCGGCCCGACGATCGTCAGGCCGGTGCCGGCGGTGATCTGGTCGGCGATCACCTGCTGCGTGGCGGTGAGGGTCGTCGTGCCGGCGCTGGTGATCGCGCCGGCCGTCGACGACATCGACACGTTGCCGTTCTGCGCCGTGAGCGCGACATTGCCGCTGGGGGTGGTCGTGATCGCCCCCAGAACCGAAACGCCTGTGCCCGCCGTTGCTGACACATCGTCCGCGGCGTTGATCGCGCGGGTGGTGACCGACTGGCTGGCGGTGATCGTCACCGGGCCGGTCGCGGTGATCGTCGTGCCACTGGCCTGGGCAAACGCTCCATCCGCCGCGCCTAGAATGATCGGGCCGCCGACAGTCATATTGCCGTTGGCCGTTAAAGCGTTCTCGGCATTCGCGGTGAACGCCCCGCCGCTACTAATGTCATCGATGGTGATGTCGTCGGTGGCGTCAAGCGTGATCGTGCCCGTACCGCCGGCGGTCAGGTCGCCGTTGACGCCCGCAATGATCGATCCGCCGTTGGCGTCGAGCGCGATGTTGCCCGTCGTGGTGATCGTCGGACGGCTGAGCGTGATGCCCGCGCCGGCAGTGATGCTGACGTTGCCCACCGTCGTGATGCCGTGCTTGGCGCCAACGGTGTTGATCGCCACATCATCTGCATCGGCGAACGTCACCGCTTGCGCATCGGCGGCCAGGTTGTCCACGTCGTTCGACGCATTGGTAAGAACGAACGTGCCACCTGTGCCCTGTAGCAACAGGCCCGCGGCCGTGATCGGCTGAGCCTGCGTGACCGTGCCGCCCACGCTGATAAGCGTCGTGTCGGCCGAACCGGAGTTAATGCCGTTGACCCCGTTCACCGTGCCAATGCTGAAAGCCGTATCATTGCGGAACGAAACAGCGTTGTTGCCCGCGTTGATCGCCATCGTGCTGACCGAGTTGCTGGCATGGTTGAGCGTCACCGCGCCGCCGGCGGTGATCGCCAGATTCGGGACGTCAACGAAGCCGCTTGCGCCCTCGATCACCGCGCCGGCGCTAATGATGCGCAGTTCGTTTGTCGCGTGTACCGGCTGGTTGATGTTGACCGCGCCGGCGATCGTTTCCAATTCGATGTCGGCGTTGCGTTCCGCGCTGGTGCCGTTGATGCGGGCATTGATGTTGATGTTGCCGGTGCGGGCCACCATTTTCAGGAAACCAGCAGCCGCGGCCGAATCGATCGCCTGGACGACGTTGATCGCCCCGCCGTGGATGCGGGTACTGGTGACGAGTTGGCTGTTGCCCGCGCCCTGTTGCGAGCCGATCGAGCCGATCGTGACCGTGCCGGTGCCACTGGCGGCGTTGCCGATCGCCAGCTCGGTGAAAGTCGCGCCGATGGCGGCCAGGTCCACGTCGGAGATGTCGAGCGACGAGAAAACGCCGGGGGGCGAACCGATCGTAATATCGCGGCTGAGCGTACGCGGCCGGATCGTCAGCGTGCTGTTGCCAATGCCCGTATAGTTAATCGAGCCGTTACCGCCCGCCAGGTCGACTTCGTTGGTCGTCAGCGTCGCGCTGCCGGTGGTGATGTCGAGGCGGTTCTTGATCTGGATCAGGCTGGTGCTGATGACGCTCATCGTGCCCAGCACGGTGGCGCGCTCGAAGCGCGTCTGGCCCGTTGCATCCTGAACATCAAGCGAGGCGGCCGTGAGTTCCTGCGCGAACGTTACGTCGCGAGCCTTGATGATCGTCACCGGGCCGGCGGGCGTGTTGACGCTCGACTGGAAGGTGATGTCGCTCAGGTCTGACCGGAGCGTGATGTACAGCGGCGCCTTCGCCTGGCCGACGCGGTTGCCGAAGACGATTTCGTCGGTGGTGTAGATCTCCACGCCGCCGGCCGCGTCCAGCCGTGCGGTGGAGGCGAACGTGACACCGCCGATCTTGCTCGGGTCGCCCGGCTCTCCGATCGCGACATGGCCGGTCACGTCCACGTTCTTGGCGAAGGTGACGGTCGTCGCCTTGCGGATGATCAGGTTACCGCCCACGGTGACCGTACCCGCGAACGAGATGGACGCGCCCTCGTCGATGATCAGGTTGCCGCCAATGATGAGGTTGCCGCCGAACGCGATATCGCCGCCCTTGACGATGTGCAGGTCGCCTTCGAGCGTGACCGACTGCTGGAGGTTGACCGTCCCCGCGCCGCTGCTGTTGATCGTCAGATCGTTAATCGGGTACGTGCTGCCGATCGCGCCGGTGATCAGCACGTTGCTGACGTCGTTGATCGTCAGGTTTTCGTCGTCCGAACCGGCCACACCATCGATCTTGCCCTTGCCAGCGCCGAAGATGCTGACGTAACTGGTGGTGCCCGTGATGACGGCATTCACGTCATCGTGAACAATGATGTTGTCGTCAATTTCCACGAACGTTCCCGTCACCGTCGGCGAAGCAGTGGTGAGGTTCAACGTATGGCCGGAGCCGATGATGACGACCGGCCCGGTGGACGAACGGATGTTCTCCATCTCAACCGTTCCGCCATCGCGCGGGCCGCGGAGCATGATGCCGTCGACAAAACCCGCGTCAGCCGAGTGGAACGTGTGACGTCCGTCGGCGCGGCCGATCACGATATTGTCAAAGCCGGTCTGGAGGTAATCGACTTCTTCCTTCTCAAGGCTGAACTCGTACGGCGCGGAGATCTTGATCTCCGGCGATCCGCTGTAGTTCCTTCCTTCATCGAGAATCTGGATCTCGCTGACGCGACCGTTGATGACCTGCGCAGTGGCGGTGGCCTGCTCGCCGGGGAGGGCAAAGGTCACCTTTGGCGCGGTGTAGTAGCCCGCACCGCCGTCATCAATGGTAACGCCGGTCACCACGCCGTCGGCGTTGAAGATAGCGGTGACGGTCGCAGCCGCCGTCGGCTCGGCGCCGTTGAGTCCGCCGCCCTCAAGGGTGATCGTCGGCGGATTGTCGGCGTTGTACTTCGTGCCGCCGAAGGTGACGTTGATGTTCTTAAGCTGGCCGTTAAGGACATTGGCGACGCCGAACGCGCGATCGCCGGGCGGCGCGATCGTCACCAGCGGCAGGCTTGTATACCCACGGCCAGACCAGAGTTCGCTCACGCCGGTGATCTTGCCATCCGTCACCGCCAGCTTGGCGCGGGCCTGCGTGCCGTTCAGACCGATCTTCGCGTCCGGCTGAGTCGGCTGCATCACCAGCCGCCCGCCGTTGGCGGAGACATAGCTGTTGACGTCGATGTCGTCGGCGGTGAGCTTGATCTCGGCCTCGCCCGCCTGGAGCCGGCCGCCCTTGTAGATGATCGCGCCGTTCTCATCGCGAGCGTAGATCGGAATCGTCTTGTTCGCATCCTGCCACAGCAGTTCACCTGAGGCGTTCATCTGCTGGACGGGCTGACCGAGCGAAATCGTCCCCCCGAACGTGGTGACGCCGACGTTGCCGTTGACGGTATTGATGCCGTTGATGTGATCCATCAGCCCAATCCGTACGCCGTCCTTTTCAAGGACATAGATCGCGCTGCCATCGTCGAAAGTTTGTGCCACCATGTTCTCAACATCCGTCTTGAGAGGTTTATTGCTTGACCCGATCCCTGAGTATGCCGTTGCGATAAGGCTGCCGCCGGCCGCCTTGATGTGCGAGCGATTCAGCGCGGTGCTTTCCGCGTCCGTGCCCACAATTTTTCCAAACCCGTTACTGATGATTTCCACCGACGGCGCGAAGGCGTAGCCCTCGCCGGGGTAGGTGATCTTGAAGCCGGTGATCTCGCCGTTTTCCACGATCGCGGTCGCCGTTGCCGCGCCCTGGATCTTGACCGTCGGCAGGAAGTCGCGGCTGTAGCCGGCGCCGCCATTGACGACGTCGATCCGCGTCACGCGGCCATCCGAATCCAGCACCGCTGTCGCAGTCGCACCCGATCCGCCGACCGTCGCCGGGTAGGTCGAGGGAGCGATGTCGGTGAGCTTCTTGCTGCTGGTGTAGCGGTAGTCGCCGTGCTCCCACAGGATCTGCGATCCGGTGGGGAAGAACACGTCGCCGCTCTGGTTGATCATGCCCGCCTCAGCCCGTAGCGTCACCGTGCCGCGACCGTCGCCATCGCCGGGAAGCGAGCCGACCGTGCTGCTGCTGAGGTTGTTGTTGAGCTGAATGCTGTCCGGATGAGCGATCGCAATTTTCGGAGCGGGCGTCGACAGATAGCCGCTGCCGCCATCGATCAGCGTCAGACCGGTAACCACGCCGTTGGTAATCGTCGCCTTGGCGCGGGCAGCCGAGCCGCGCGCGTCGATGATCTCGACGGTCGGCTCGAACCGATAGCCCGAACCGCCGTTGGTAATCGTAAAGCCGGTGATGATTCCATCAACGACTGTCGCCGTGGCCGTCGCCTGAACAGGAATGTCGCCGGCGTGCAGCTTGCCGGTCACGCGTAGTACGACATCGCCGTTATTCGTCGCGTTGATCGGGTAGTCGGCCGCAAAGCCCCGATCGGTGGTGATGCTCACCGTGTCCGCCGTAATCGGGGCACGCTGGTCAAACTCGCGGGCGACGACCTCGAACTTGTCCTGCAGGTCGATCGCCTCGTTGATCTCCAGCTTGGCGTTCGGCAGCTTGACCGACAGCTTGTCGATCTCGTTCACATCGTGGCCGACCTCGCGAACCGTGCCCTGATCTTCGTAGCCCACCCACTTGAACGCCTTGCCTGCCAGCTTGAGCTGGTGGTCATGGGCACCGTTGCCCTGCTGGTCGATCGCGACGGTCTGGCTGGTGTTGGAGTTAAAGTTGATCTTGTCGCCGGTGCTGATGTTGCGAACGAGCTTGACCGTCGGGTTGGCCGAGTAGTCGTCGCCCTTAGACAGCATGTAGATGCCGGTGACCCTGCCGTTCTTATCGATGCTGGCCACCGCCCGCGCGCTGAATCCGGTCGGATCGGTAATGATCACGTCTGGCGCCTGCACGTAGCCGAGGCCGGGATTATCGATCTTGATCTTCTTGATGTGGCCGCAGTCGTCGACTTCGACATCGCCAATCGTGGCGTCGGCCAGCGGCTCGATGTCGTCGTCAATGGTGATGCCGTCGGCGTTCATCGCCGAGACGTCGTTGGCGTTGATGTTGTAAGTATCGTCGCCCGGGCCGCCCGAGATCACGACGCCCTTGCCGCCGTTGGCGGCGCGGGTGGTCGGGTCGGTGATGTCGAAGGTGTCGCGGCCGTCGGAGCCGCGGATTTCGGTCACCTTGCTGAAGTCGAACGTCGCCGAGTTGGTGTCGCCCGCCTTAATCACGCTGCCGGCGGCCTGAAGCTTGGCCTGAAGCGGCAGCGTCGAATCGATGAAGTTCAGCAGGTTCACCAGTGCCGCCGAGTTCAGGACGAGGTTGTCCTTGCCGAAACTGCGGCTGAAATCGATCTGGGTGTCGCCCGATCCGCCGGTGATGCTGTCGTTCCCGCCGCCGCCATCGATGGTGGTGTTGCCGGTGCCCCCCTCGATGGTGTCGTTGCCCTCGTCGCCCTCGATGCGAACGCGCCCGCCCGCCGTCACGCGGATGAGGTCGTTGCCGAGGCCACCCCTTACGAGGCTGTTGAGCGTATCCGAGCCCGACCCGAGGTAGATCGTGTCGTTGCCGGCCCCGCCGTCGATCTCGACGGGCAGACCGTGGACGCCCGAGGCATCGATGATGTCGTTGCCCTCGCCCGCGTGGACGACCAGGCGTTTGATGCCCGTGAACGTCTTCGTATACGAGCCGTAGTTGACGTATCGAACGGTGACCGTGCCGGGGTTGTTCGCGTCATTCGTGATGATGACGTGCTCGGCCGCGTCCTTGAGCTTGAGCGGGTCTTCGTTGCTGATGCGTTTGGCGCTGTTCGGGCCGACGTGTACGAGCAGCGAGTCGGGCTGCTCGGCGCCGTCCTCCAGCACCGTGGTGACCTTCGCCGCCAGCACCGGCGGGCCGTCGCGGCCCTCGCGGGTGAAGCTGAACAGCGTCATCCGGGCGAACGTCTTCCCGCCTTCCACCAGGGTGATCTTATACGTCTTCCACGGCGTCCAGATCTTCAGGCCCACCCAATAGTAGTACCGGGCGTAGATCTCGCCGGAGAAGTGCAGGTCCGCCAGGTCGAGCGGGTTGCCCGTGTAGCGGACGAGGTCGACCGCCTCCATGACGCGCAGCTTGCCGTCGTTGTTCGGATCGTTGAGGTTGATCGAGGC
Source organism: Phycisphaerae bacterium (assembly GCA_037189665.1). Taxonomy (GTDB): domain Bacteria; phylum Planctomycetota; class Phycisphaerae; order Tepidisphaerales; family Tepidisphaeraceae; genus BPJO01. The sequence goes on from JBBCIV010000037.1 coordinate 35,982, forward strand.
GGTGAAGGTAAAGCCACCCTCAATGCCCGCCTTCGCCAAGTACAGGTCCACACCGCCGTACAGCGCGATCGTCGCCCGGAGGTAGAATTCGTCGACGTCCGCGCCGGTGCCGTCGGCGTTGGCACGGTCGGAGACGTAGAAGCCCTCGAGCAGATCGACCGGGTCTCGCGAGTCCTTGAAGAGTCGCAGGCCGTAGGTGTCGTAGCCGATCGCGAGTTGGCCTTTCACCTGGATGGCAACGCGCAAGCCCACTTCAAGCACGAAGATCTTCACCAGCGGAATCGACTGGTTGAACGTGAAGTCGAGCTTCGGCAGGCTGAAGGTCACCAGGGGCACGTCCTGGCCCATGATGAGCTTGAAGACCGTCATCGGGTCCTGAAGCAACGGGATGCTGAATCCGCCGCGATCCTGCTGCGACACGCCGGGCTGGCTGGACGAGCCCTTGTCGAGTTGGTCAAGCTTGCCCAGGGCGTTGGTGGCCGAGTTCAGCGCGGCGCCGGAGTTGGCGATCATCGACTGGTTGCGCTGGGTGATCGACGGCGCGGTCACCTCGTTGTTGTCGTAGTAGATCTGGGTGCCCATGCCGGGCTGGCCGAGCGGGCCGGCGCCGACCTTGGCGAGCCAGAAGTTGCCGATGGGCAGGTAGACGTTGACGTTGTTCGGCACCGCCGCCATTACGCCGGAGAGCTCGCGGATGAGCACGACCATCTCGATCAGCGTCGCGACCGCCTGGCCCTTCGGCCCGCCGAAGGTGCTCAGCAGCGTCGTGAGCCGGATCGGCCGGCCGGCGATGTCGCTCAGGACGGGGATCGACGCCATCAGCACATCGATCAGCGGGTCCAGCGGCTTCATCGTCGAATCGACCTTCTCGGCGATCGGCTTGATGAACTTCGTCAGGAACGACCCGAGGTCGAGGCGGATGTTGTTCACGCCCACTTCGGGAATCAAATCGCGCTTCTGCTGATCGTCGGCCGCGAACGGGTTCGCCGGCGGCTTCATCGAGTCGGTGCGCCAATCGATGTTCAGTTCCGCGGTAATACGAGGAATGTTGGCGTTGTCGCTCACCGACAGCGTGAGCCGGAGGTTCACCACCGCCTCGGCGTTCAACTTCAGCTCGAAGATGCTCGTGCCGGCTTCCTGGAACTCGCTGAAGGTAATGCGGTTCGGCGACGGGTCGTCGGTGATCAGGCCTGCAGCTACGAGGTCCGACTGCGGATCGTCCGCGTCTTCCGGCTCCATGACGTACCAGTCATTGCCGATCATGCGGACCGGAATGAGCTGGCCGTTGTCGTCGAGAACGGGCTCGCCGCCGAACGCGTTCGTGCCGTCCATGAGCATGAAGCCCGTGGCGGTCGGCCCAGGGCGGGCGACGTAATCTTCCGCCGCCGCGCTGGGATCGGAAATGTTGACCGCAATTCGGCCGGCTATGCGGGTTGGGAGTTGGTTGTTGCGGTTCACGCCGTCGTCGGCGTCATTGCGCTGGCCAGAGGTGATCTGCGGCTTCGTGCCGTCGTAGAAGTATTCGGCATCGCCGATCGGGTCGAGGCCGGTCCGAACGTTGTCGATCGCGGTGAGGTTGAACGCGAACAGCGATCCGTACGCCGCAAATGGTGCGGTCTGGTTGTACTGGATCATCATGTCCGGGTTGCGCTCGTCGTCGCCGCCGTTGACGTCGGACCAGTCGTCGCCGGCCATCGGGCGGTACTGCCCGAGTTGATCGAGGTACGCCGGCTGTGCGTCGCCGTATTCGTCCTCCATCGCGACCACCCAGTACACGCGTTGGGGCTGGCCAGCTTCCACCTCGGCCTCGCACTCCTCGGGGGTGGGCGGCATGCCCTGGTTGAAGTCGTAGTCGTTGCCGTCCACGTCCACCGGCATGACGTCGAGGATGAGCGTCGACCCATCGCCCTGCCTCGGCCCGCGCACCCATGAGCCGGCCGCATCCTTGATCGACCAGCCGGTGATGCTGCCGGCACGCTCGGCGACCGTGAAACCGACCTGTTCGCCGCTCAGGCCAGCTTCGAAGCGAAGTTCCAGTTCGTTGGCGACCGGGTTCGAGTCGGTCACCATGTAGAAGCCGTCCTTCAGGCTGATGCCGAACCCGATCGTCAGGTCCCAGCCCAGCTTGAACGTCAGCCCGCCGTTGATGCCCAGGCTCAGCGCCGGCTTCAGCGAATCGAAGTTGAACGAGATGTCCGCGCCCGTGTCGAGCAGCACCTGCCCCAGGCGGACCTTGAATTCCATCGCCTCAGCGCCATATCCGCCGAGGCCGGTCATCTTGTTGCCTTCCTCGTCGAGGAAGTCGAGCGTGACGTCGTCGCGGCTGTCGGCCTTGATCATGCCGTCCACGCTGCGAACGCCGTTGTCCTTCAGCAGGATGTCAAGGCCCGCCGGCCCGAGGAAATCGTAGACGTTGTCCTTCAGCGTCTCGAAGAACGCCTCGCCCTGGCCGCGCAGGTCGTGCTTGAGGTCGAGCAGCCATCCGCGGCGCCAGTCGAACACGCCGTCCACCGCGTCGCCGAGCACCGAGCCGATGATCGGGATGTTCAGGTTATCCAGCGCCCGCAGGCCGGTCTCGATCGCGCCCAGCGCCACGTCGATGCCGTCCACGAGGATGGCCGGATCGCGGACGAGGTCGAGCAGCGTCGGCGCGCGCACGCCCGAGTTCGCGTCGTCCACGTCAGGCGTGAAGATGTCGAGAACATCACTGCCCTTGAGCCCGTCGATCAGGCCCTGCAGGTCCTCGACCGCCTGCGTCTGCGGCGGCGAAAGCGGGTTGCCGTTGGCCTGGGCGTAGACGTCGGAGATCTGCCGCTGCCAGGCGATCAGGTTCAGCGACGCGTCGGCGTACGATTGCAGGTCGCCGACGTGTAATTGGAAGATGTTTCCGCCAGGCGTGACGGTCGTCATGCCCTGGCCTTCGATGCGGACGTTCATCTGCCGGTTGGTGAACGGATTGATGAACTCCGTCGGCGTGAACAGCGGCAGGTTGGCCTCGACCGTGCCTTCGTACTTCTGCTCGTAGTTGCGCTTGTCGTAGGCGTCCTCTTCGTTGCCCTGCGGATCGAGGTAATACTTCTCGCCGACCTCGCCAAGCGTGACCGACAGCGCCGCCGCGCGCTGGTCGCGGGCGAAGTGCAGTTGCTTGGTGCTTTCATCGAAGGTGTAGATGGGATCGTTGACGAACGTCCGCGCCGCCCCGCCCAGCACTGCCGAGCCGCCGCGGACGAAGATGCCAAACGCGCCAAGCGCAGCCGTGAACGAGATGTCGTCCGCGCGGGCCTCCACCTGCAGTTCGATGCTGGTGCCGTTGGCCGAGCCATCGGACAAGACGCGATCGTCCGTGCCGTCATGCCCGTAAAGGAACGTCCGAGGCGCGTTCGGGTCGGTCAGATCGATGCCAAGCGCGATCGTGGTGATCGCCTTGATCTGGATGTCCAGCGGGCTGCTCGATCCCGCATCGTTAAACGACGTCAGCCCGGCCGGCGGTTCCTGATCGGTGAAGCGATAGAAGTCCGCCAGCGACATGTTCAGCGCCTTAGCGGTGGCGACGCCGGTCTCCCACTGCACGTCGATGCGGTAGGCGCCGTTCGCCTGATCGTACGTGACGCCGACGAAGTTATTCGGAATCCCCAGCGCCTGCGCGACCGCCGCCGCGATCTGGCTCGGGCTGCTGATGGAGATGCCGCGGAGCGCGTCAATCTTGCTGAGCAGCTCGCCCTTCACGTCGATCAGCGAGTTCACCTTCGCGTCGATCAGCGGAAGCTTGAACGCGCTGAACAGATCGAGGTCGGACTGCAGCGCGTCCAGCAGCGGCAGCACCTCGGTCAGCGAGTCCGCCACGGTCGCAAGGCCAAAACTTCCCTGCGCGGCAATCTCGCCGAACGCCGACAGGCCAGGAAGGAAGGCAACCGTCGCGAAGTTGGGGTTTGCGGTTGTCTTCGCCGAGGAAACGACCACTTGGCCGTCTTCTGTGTCAGGCGTGATGGTGAACAGGTCGCTGGCATCAGCCGTCGTCGTAACGCCCGAAACCGTCTTCGACACCGCCGACAACTTACCGTTGAACTGTGCGACGAGATCCGCAAAGCTCGTGTTCGCCGCCGATTCTGCCGCCGTCACGGTGACGGAGTAGCGGGCGTTTTCGAACAGGAAGTTGACCGTCCGGTCCTGCGTCAGCACACCGTTGAGCTGGCCGGGCACCGGGATCGGCACGCCGAGCGGCTCGAATACTTCTACGGTCGTGAGCGAGAAGTTCGGGATCGTGATGTCGATCGTGGCATCTTCGTCGATCGTCGCGCCGGCGGCGGTGATGTCCTCCAACACGAGCGACGCACGGGGGCTGCCCGTGCCGTTGGCGCGGCTCAGCGTGCGATCGACATGTTTGATTAACGCGCCCGCCACCTCGTCGGTCGTGGCCGGGTTGCCGACGAGTTCCACCATCGCCTTGGCAGTCACGCCGCCGCTGGTGTTGGCGAAATTCAGCGTGTTGAAGCCGTAGGGCACCGAGCCTGCGAAGCTGGGGAGCGTCAGGTCGATCGTACCGTTGGCCAGCGGGTCGCCAGAGCTGTGCTCGACGAGCTTTGCCTCGCCCGTCTCAGCACGAGCGGTGATGATCGAGGTGTCGGCATCGCCCGAATCGTCGTATCCCAGTTGAGTGACGGCCGGGTTTGAGCGATCCGCGCTCAGCACGATCGTGGCCGGCCACTGATCGCTTGCTGGCGAAGTGGCATACACGTAAACGTTGCTGTTCGCCGCACCGTTCGCGCCGGCGATCGTGGTGAAGAAGAAGTCGTTCACCAACGACACCGTCTTTCCCCCGCTGACGGCCGTTCCAAGGGCGGCGTTCATCGCGACGACAAGCTGGTCAAAACTCGTGAAGCCCGCCGTGTCGGCCGCCTTCACGGTGACGGAGTAGGCAACGTTGTCGTGCGAGAAGTTGATGACCAGATCGCTCGCCAGCATGCCGTTGGTGTGCGTGGGAACGTACGGCACGCCCAAGTTAGCCTTTGAGGCGGTAAGCAGCTCGAACTGCGCCGTGTCCTGAAGCCGTCGCGCAATGAACCGATCGGTGATGTCGGTCGGCTGGTTCGCGCCATTGCGCGTATCGGTCAGCGCGCGGTTGACGTCGCTGACCAGGTCTTGAACGTTGTTGTTCGACGTCGTCCATGCCTGCGGCACGCTGACCGTGTACTTGTCCTGCAGGACGAAGTTCAGCGTGAAGTTCGCCGTACCGGAGAGGCGTCCGTTGGCGGGCAGGTTGTTGCTGGACGGAAGGCTGACGGGTTTCTCGGGCCCGATCTTGAATTGAAGTCCGAACGAGATATCGGAATTGACGACCGGCGTGAACGCCAGGTCGGCATTCGTGGCCGCCAGCCTGCCCAGCTTGCCGAGGACGAGATCAAACGCCGCCTTCGTGCTCGGCGATGCCGACTTCGACGCGGTGAACTCCAGCGTCACCGTCTTTGCGGCAGCGTCGTAAACCGGCGTGATGTTGATATCGGGGAAGAGCGCGTTGCTTTGGAAATCCTGGAACGTCGTCAGCTCCGTCGGCCGCGGGCGGGCGGCAACGTCGCCGACGAGGAAGCCAAGCGGCACGACCATGTGCGCCCGCTCGTCCGAAACCGGCGACAACGAGAAGCTCGTCCAGCCACTGCTTTCTGGAATGTAAAACTGAAGGTAGTAGCTCGTGTTCGCTTCCGGTGTGCCGAGCAGAACGTTGCCCTTGGCATCCATCAACCGCGCGGCCAGCGAGTTGGTCGGCAGGTTGGCAGTCTGGAGGGCGCTGTAGAGCGCGTCCTGCACGTCCACCAGCGTTTCCAGAATCGTTGCCCGGCCGTTATCCGGAACGTTGAGCGTAAAGCTGTCGCTGCCGGAGGTGATCTTGACGGAACCGCTCGCGCTGAGGTTGGCCTGTAGCGGCAACGTGGCGCGAATGCCCCCCGAGCTAAGCGTCTCCAGCACGGCGAGCGGCTGATCGTATGCGACGAAGCCCAACCGGCGAATATCGCTGACGGCCGACTCGATCAGGTAGACGTTTCCGCTGGCTCCGGCATCGCTGCTGGTGATTCCGTTGCGCTGGCTGCCCGCCAGCGAACCAATTGCGCCGATGCGGGTGACTTTCACCACGCCCGTCTCGCCGTTGGCCAGAATTCCCGCGTGTACCGCCGCAGTCGCGATGGACGAGCCCACGGTGTAATAGTTCGTGCCGGTGATCGACCCCGTGGTCGCGCCGGTGACCGTATAGTATTGCGGCGCATTGAGCGCGATGCCGCTGATATCTCCCGGCGGCGCCGTTGGACTCAGCCGCCCCGCGGCCGGCGCGACCGGGACGATCGCGAAACGCTGCACGTCCACATCCGACGCTTTGAGGACGATCTTGTCCTTCACGTTCGACGCTTCGATATCGACGTTCGCGGCCGTGAACGCCGCGTTGAGGTCGTCGACCAGGTCGTTCAGCGTGTTGCGCGTGCCATCAGCGGCGACGGTTACAGTGTAAACCGGCCACGATTCGTTCAGCACTACGCCGAACGAGAAGCCCGCGCGCAGATCGGAGTACATCGCCGGCTTCGGCGTCGAGTCGCTCGACAACGGCAGGCGGTAGTCGGTCAACTGATCGCGGCCAGGCGTGTTAATAATAGGTTCGTAGATGTCGACCTTCGCCCCAATGGCCGAGTCGAACAGCGAGCCGAAATCGAACAGGTCGCCCATCGTCGTGCGATCGAGGAACGGCACTTCCAGCCCAAACAGGTTTTCGCCTGACTTCGTAAGGCTGTCGTACAGATCGCCAACTTTCAGGATCTGGTCGATCACGTTGGCGATGCGCACTGAGGCGAAGTACTGCAACGCCGAGAACTGCGTGGCAGCATAAGTGGGGGCAACGCTGTCGTACAAATTTGCATCAGAGAAGACGAGCTTGGTGCTCGGGTGCGTCGCCCATACGCCGCCGATCGAAGCCTGCAACGGCAGGGAGATGCTCGCCACGCCGGTCACGGTGCCGAAGCCGATGTAGTCCGATCCATTTGCGGCCCACGAACCGAGCGTACGCGTATAGCCGTTTGCGCCGAGGTTGACGGGAATGCGCGCGCCCAGGTAGCCGCTCGCCCCGACTACCTCGCCGCGAATCGCGCCAATGTCGACATCGAAATTCTCGCCGTCGAGCGCATACCCGGCGAAGGCGTTCAGACGGGAGAAGTTCACCCCCACGTTGCCCGACGGCACCGCGGTGACGCCGCCGTAGGTGTGGCCGGCCAGGTCGATCGAGATCGTGAAGGCGATATCCGCCCCACCACCGGTCTGCACGGTGGCGTCGTCACTGAGACGCAGGTTCAGATCGCGCTCGAGCGCTTCGAGCGTCAGTTTATGCGTGTCTCCCTTCACGCTGAGGATGGTGACGGTCAGGTCGATACGGCGGGCATCGGTGGCGTCCGGCTTCGTGAACGCCGCGTCCACCTGAAGGACCGCCTTATTGCCTTCGACAACCGTATTCAGCCGCGCTTCGATCGCGGCCTTGAGGCCGGCGAGGTCGGTGATGTTGCCCGCTCCCGCGCCGGCAAAATAATCGTTGACGGCCTGGCTCAGCCGAATGTAGCTGCCGATCTTCGCCGGCTGAATCGAGCGGGAAAGTTCGGGAACCGGATTTCCGTTGCCATCAAGCGTGGAGGAGTTCGGGTACAGCAGGTCGGTGATGCGCTCATCGACGACCGGAACGTTGTCTTCGGCATTGCGGTACGGCTGCGCGTTGGCCGTCACGATCGCGTTGCCGATGGCGTCGATGACGCCGAACGCGTCTTTGATTCGATCCTTGATCTTCGCGTCAACCGGAAGATCCGGGGCAACCGTCTTGATCGACGTCGCGCCCTGGAACGAAAACGTGATCCCACGATCGGAGGTGTTGGCGAAGGCGGCCTGAGTGTTGTTGTAAGTGACCAGCCGGAGCGCCGTCTGGAACTCCGCTGCCGTCTTCCCGCCCGCGGCAGTGACGGTGAGCACGCCGGTTCCGGCATTATAGGTCGGCACGAAGCCGGCCGGGGGAGAGGGCAACGCGAGAACGTCGTTCCCGCTCTGGAAGTTGGACGTGATCGAAACGGTCGCGCTCGTGTACGTGGCCGCGCCGTCGCTGGAGCTGACGACCAGCGATCCGTCGACGGCCGACGCGCCAGTGCCCACAATATGTGACGACGAGCCGCCCGAAGCGGTAACCGTAAACGTCGCCAGCACACCATCAAAACTACTGAAGGCCAGCGATCGAACGGGATCATCGCCGCTGACGTATTCGAGCGTCCAGTCGCCGCCTCGGCGGGCGCTGCCGGTCAGATCGATGGACGCGGCGACGGTCGCGGTCGATCGCTTTGCCAGCGCCTGCACGAACGCCTGCCCCGTCTCGCCGGCCGCAACATCACATCCGTAAATCGCAATCACGGCGTCGGACGTGAGCGACGCGCTCCACGATTCCACTTCTTCTGATCGCTGCGACAGCGTGTTGCCGTCGATCGTCTGGTTGCCGACGGTGATCGCCCCGGACGAACCGTGCGTCAACAGGTGAACGGCGCGTACCTTGCCCGCCGCCTGGATCGCGTTGGTGATCTGCGAAAGGACATCGCGGCGCTCGTCGAGCACCAGCAGCTTGGTGGAAGCCGAGGCGTGCGCAGGAAGCAGCCCCGCCTTGGCAAGGCGCGGATCGACGACGATCAGTTCCCACGCCGTCTGCGCCATCTCCGGACCAGCAGAGAGGGCGGCGGGCATGGTCAGATGCGATTGCAGCCGCTCGTCGCCTGCGACGCTCAGCATGACGCGCGGCTCGAGCATTTCGAGCGACGTCTCTCGCTTCGGTTTGCGCGTTCGAGACCGACCCTTCTTCTTGCCTGACTCTGGCGATGTGCCCGAGGCCGCCCCGTTGGAATCCATCCGTGACTCCGATCCAAATCAAATGACCGTCCGCGACGTGTAAAACCGCGATCCATCTCGCGCCGCTTCCCGACGCATCCTGTATCGCGTTTCCGCAGCAAAAATCGTGAGTATGATCGGACCCAGGTATTATCGGACGCTGAAACAGACCTGACAGACCGAAGGTCCGATAAGAACCGCATCCGGCGACAGAAATCACGATCCAATAAAAACGGTCCGCTCCGCTATACCATTCAGAAACCACAGTTTGAGGTGTGCAGTCAACCTCGTATCCAGGAGTGCAGCAGAACGCCCCAGCGCACCGACTCGCGCTCCGATGGTATAAAGCACGCCCAAGGAAGCTCCGCTCATGCCAACAATCCGCGACGTCCGCGTCATTCTCACTGCGCCGGCTGACATTCCGCTGGTGGTCGTCAAAATCGAAACATCCGAACCCGGCCTCCACGGTCTCGGATGCGCCACTTTTACCCAGCGATTCATGGCAGTAAAGGCGGCGGTGGAAGAGCACCTGAGGCCGCTGGTGATCGGGCGCGATGTGCAGCAGATCGAAGAAATCTGGCACCTGGCGATGAACAACGGCTACTGGCGCAACGGGCCCGTGCTGAACAACGCGGTCGCGGGCATCGACATCGCACTGTGGGACATCAAGGGCAAGCTGGCGAACATGCCTGTCTACCAACTGCTCGGCGGCAAGTACCGGGAGGGAGCGGCGGTGTACCGGCACGCCGATGGGTCGGACCCACGTGAGGTCGCCGAGTCGGTGCGGGGATGGGTGGAGCAAGGCGTGCGACACGTCCGCGTTCAATGCCGCGGCTACGGCGGCGCCGGCGGCGACGTCGCCCGGCCGCGGAACGCGCTGGCGGGAGCGTATTACGACCCGCGCACCTACACCCGAAAAACGCTCGAAACCATCGATCATGTCCGCAACGCCGTCGGCCCGGATATCGAACTGCTGCACGACGTCCACGAACGCCTCTCGCCTGCCTGGGCGGTCGACTTCGCGAAGCAGCTTGAGCCGTACCGGCTCTTCTTCCTCGAGGACGCGCTGGCGCCCGAAGACATGGACTGGTTCGCCAACGTCCGCCAGGCCTGCACCACGCCGATCGCGATGGGCGAGCTGTTCAACCACCCGCGCGAGTGGACGCCGCTCATCACCGGCCGGCTGATCGACTTCATGCGGATGCACATCACTCAGATGGGCGGCCTGACGCCGGCACGCAAGATTGCGATCCTCGGCGAACTGCACGGCGTGCGAACCGCCTGGCACGGCCCCGGCGACGTCTCGCCCGTCGGCCATGCGACCAACCTGCACCTCGACCTCGCCAGCGCCAACTTCGGCATTCAGGAGTTCTCCGGATTCACGCAGGTGCTGCTCGACGTCTTCCCCGGCTGCCCGGAACTACATGGCGGTTATCTCTACGCGAACGACAAGCCCGGCTTCGGCGTCGATCTCGACGAAGCCCTGGCCGCCAAGTTCCCCTGCGACAATAAGGTGATCGCCTGGACCCAGGCCCGCCTGCCGGACGGCGGATTGCATCGGGCGTGATCGACTCGCGAACTACAGCGGACCCGTCATTTGCTGTAGCCGCGACGACGCTTGGGTCGCCCATTCTGCTTGTCGAGCGGCCTGCGCGCAAAAATGGGCGACGCAAGCGTTGCAGCTACATTCGGCTCGTCGCTCTATAAACTCAGGTCAACCGCGATTCCCTTGGCTGCGCTTTCGCGGGCGGCGTCGAGCAGGCGCATCGTTTTGAGTGCAGACTCCACCGACACCGCCGCCTCGCCCTTCCCGGCGCACGTGTCGGCGAACGCCGTCCAGATATCACTCTCGGAAAGCCCCGGCGGCGCCTTGTCCAGCCGGCGGGTCGCTCCGTCAGGCGAGGTAAACGTCAGCTCCGCCCATTCGTGCGTGTTGAACGCCAACGAATAAGGCGAGTCGGCCGATCCGCTTGTGCCGTCGAGGTGCCAGCGAGGCAATGGCCGGGTAGTGGTCGTGTTGATCTCGCAAACCGCGGCGGCGCCGTTATCAAAATCAATCACGACGCGGGCGAAGTCGTCGCAGTCAGCCGTCCAGACGTTTCCGCGCATCTGCGCAAACACCCTAACCGGCTTGGCCGGGAGGAGAAGTTGCCAGAGCTGATCGACGAAGTGCGATCCCCAGTCATACAGTCCCCCGCCGCCAAAGCTTGCCTCATTTCGCCAGTTCGGCCGATACTCCCGCGCGGCGGGTCCGACGCAGCTGCCCCACTGCCCAAGCCGCGACTCCACGTTGATCAGCCGTCCGAACACCCCCGCCGCCACCGCCTGCCGTACGGTCAGGAAATCGATATCCCACCGCCGACAGTGGAACACGCTCAGCGACTGCCCGAGTGCCCTTGCCCGATTGGCCATGTGCAACGATTGCGCATGATCGAGCGCCATCGGCTTCTCCACCATCACATGCTTGCCAGCTTCCAATGCCGCCAGGACATGTTCGGAATGCATGGAGGTAGGCGTCGAAACGAGCACCGCATCGATCGACGCATCCGACAAAAGTCTCGACAGGTCGTCGGTCGTCTCCAACCCGCGAGCAGCGGCGATGTCGCGACGAGCGAGCGTCGGATCAAACGCCAACGCCACGCGCGAATTGCGCGTGGCGTTGATCCATTGTGCGTGTTCGTTGCCGATCCGTCCGTACCCGATGATGCCGATCTGAATCATTCCGCATCACACGATAGACGAAATGTTCCCGGCCCTGCAAATACGGCGGGCAACTGGCAATTCCGCCGACTTAGTTCACCTTCGCCGGCGCAAAGCCCTCACAGCCGCTGATAGGGGTGACCATCAGGTTAAGGGCCTTGTGCTTCGGATGACCGCATTCATCGACGAACTGCTCGTCGGCCTTCTTGCTCGTCCGGATCTGGATGAGCTTCTGGTCCTGAGTGTGGTGCTCGCCAAAATGGGCACAGAGACCGCATTGACCTTCGTGAATCTGAATCATGATCTAGCTCCTTCGGTTAATTGAACTGTCCAATATTTCGTCTTCTCCGGGTGAAAAGTCGAGTGAGAACCCGTCTCATTTCACAGTTGAGACTGCGCCGCAGTTCGCCCCCAAAAAATGGGAGCGATAAATCGAAAACAGGCGCCGCTAAACAGCGTGAAAAGTCGTCTGAGGTGATCGTTCACAAGCAAAAAAAATCCGCTTGCGGATATCGCTGGCGCATGTCTGCGTGTCATAGCGAATTCGCAAGCGGATCAGGTTACATGCAGTCAATTTGCCCACGCCTTGCTGTTTCTGGACTGGCAAATTGCGCTTGCCGTTACTTGAAGGAGCGACTTTGTTGCCTTCGACTTTTTACATCGTCGGCCGTTTGTCGCGGCTTCGCGTGTTGTCCGGCTTCAGCACCGGTCGTGTTATCTGACTGCGAGAATGAGTATGCGAAACATTCCCGCATAAACCAATTATAAATCCGGCAAAGAATTCAATTCGCTCGGCGCTATTTCGCCGCATCGTCGTCGTCGCGATCGCGTTTTCGCTCCTGATCGCCAGCCCCTCCCACGCCCGCGAATTCCGCTGCCGCGAGGATGGCGACCAACGACGCGACGATGATCCAAAACCACGACTCGCCCGAGCCGCGCGCCAGGTGCTCACGCTCCAGCCAAAGCATGACCGCCGTCGCCACCAATGCCAGGCCGGCGACAATCTTTCGGCTTCGTGGTTTCATTTCATCCAATCACAGTAAACTGCATTTCCCATGCCGGCGTCGGGATAACGACGGCCGGCCGTGCCGCTGACACGCTGGCGGCCGTTTTCGACAACATATGCCCACTCTCAGCCAGCCGCAATCTGTCGTGATCGACATCCCTGTATCCATGTTGATAAAATATTTGATAAAAGGTTTTATCATGGGAATATAAGCAGAAATGAAGGGTGATCGCCGATCTCCAAACCGTCGTCGCGTAAGGCTGGTGGACGTCGCCAGCCGGGCCGGGGTATCCACGGCGCTGGTGTCGAGCGTGCTTCGCGACGTGGGCCGGAACACGACGACGATCCGCGTCGCCCCGCGGACGGCGCAGCGCATCCGCCGGATCGCCTCGGAGATGGACTATCGGCCGGACCAGGTTGCGCAGCAGATGCGCGGGGCGGCGTCCTCGATGATCGGCGTGCTCATCGGCGCGGACTCGCCGCAGGCAAACTTCCGTCGGCTGGCGACCGTCGAGCAGCTCGCCTACTCGCGCGGCCGGCGGTTGATGATCGGACACTTCCATCGCGACGACGACCACACCGCCGCCGATTATCTCCACGATTTTCTGGATCGCCGCATCGACCGGCTGCTCTGCTTTGGCAACCCCAGCCCGAAACCCGATCGGACGTCGATGATGCTGCTACGGCAGTTTCGCTCGTGCGTCTTCCAGGCGAACGAACCCGACCTGCCGAACGCCTGGAGCGTGGACATCGACCGCCACGCCGGCGTCGTGCAGGCGTACCGCCACCTCGCCGAGCGCGGCAGGCGTCGCATCGCGCTATTGCTGAACGACGCTCCCGTCAACGACCCGCTCATGAAAGAGCGATACCTCGGCTATCGTGCCGCCCTCGACGAGGCCCGCCGGCCGACCGAGCGCGAGCTGATGTGGTTCGGCACTGGCGAGTACCCCCCGCCGCGCGAACTGGTCGACCAGGCCATCCGCAGGCTGCTCGCTCATCGTGCCGACGCGGTGATCGCGTCCAACGACGTCTGGGCGATCGAGATGGTCAAGGGCCTCCGTCGAGCCGGCCGAGTGGTGCCGCGGGACGTGGCGGTGATCGGGTCCGACAACCTCGATGCCGCCCGCCTGTTCGACCCCGGCATCACGTCGGTTGACCCGGACTACGACGAGTTCGCCCGCGTCGCCATCGAATTGCTCTTCAACGAATTTGCAGGCGACCGGTCGCGAGAGCGTCGACGTCGCATCATGCCGCACCTGGTCGTGCGTGAATCAACCTGACGAACCTCTCTTCCCCCCCTTTTCAACATCAACCTCAATCAGGAGAAACGCTCTATGAAGTTCCACACCTTCCCTACCAAGCCCGCCATGGCCAAGGCAGCCGCCGAGGCCGGCGCGACGGCGATTCGTGAGGCGATCGCTCGCGACGGGCACGCCTCGGTCATCATCGCCACCGGCGCGAGCCAATTCGAGATGCTGGGCGACCTCGTCAGCGTGCCCGACGTCCGCTGGGATAAGGTCACCTGCTTCCACCTCGACGAATACGTCGGCCTGCCGATCACGCATGGCGCGAGCTTCCGCAGGTACCTATGGGAACGCTTCGCGAGCCGGCTTCCGCTGTCGCTGGCGGCGTTTCATTACGTCAATGGCGACAGTCCCGACCCTCGCGCCGAGTGCGTGCGGCTGGGCAACCTGATCCGCGAGCACAGCATTGCCGTCGCCTTCGTCGGCATCGGCGAGAACGGCCATCTCGCGTTCAACGATCCGCCTGCGGACTTCGAGACGGACGCCCCCTATATCGTCGTCGAACTCGACGAAGCCTGCCGCCGCCAGCAGCTCGGCGAAGGATGGTTTCCGACGCTCGAGTCGGTGCCGAAGCAGGCGATCAGCATGGGCATCCGGCAGATCCTCAAGAGCGGCACGATCATCTGCACCGTGCCCGACGAGCGCAAGGCCAAGGCCGTGCAGGGCAGCATCGAAGGCCCGATCACCAACCTCGTGCCGGCGAGCGTTCTGCAGCGTCATGAGAACTGCACGATCTACCTCGATGCCCCGGCCGCGTCGTTGCTGAAGAACAAGGGCGATTGATACGGGGAGGGCAATGCACATGGGCCCCTACTTCGACCTCCAGGTCAACGGCTACGGCGGCGTCGACTTCAACGGCGACGACCTGCCGGCCGACCAGTTTCAGCTTGCGTGCGAGCACCTTGACCGCGACGGCGCGGAAGGCGTGCTGGCGACGATCATCACCGGCGATCTTGAAGCGATGCGCCGGCGACTGGCGCGCCTGGTGAAACTGCGAAGCCGCAGCGCCCTGGCGCAGAAGCTGATCGTCGGCCTGCACGTGGAGGGCCCATTCCTGAACCCCGCCAAGGGGTTCATCGGCGCCCACTCTTCAGCGGTCGCACGAGAGGCCGTGCCCGATGCTGCCAAGCGGCTTCTCGACGCGGGCGACGGGCTGGTGAAGATCTTCACGCTCGCGCCGGAATGCGATCCCGGCTTCGCGACGACGCGTTGGCTGGCGAAGCAAGGCGTCGTCGTCTCCGCCGGTCATAGCGACGCGTCGCTGGACCAGTTGAAAGGCGCCGCCGATGCGGGGCTGTCGATGTTCACGCACCTGGGCAACGGATGTCCGATGACGGGCATGCACCGCCACGACAACATCATCCAGCGGACGCTGTATTTGCGCGATCGGCTGTGGCTGTGTTTCATTGCCGACGGCGCTCACGTGCCGTTCGTCGCGTTGTCGAACTACCTCGCATTGGCCGGCCTCGATCGCTGCTGCATCGTCAGCGACGCGATGGCGGCCGCCGGGCTCGGGCCGGGACGGTATCGACTCGGAACGTGGGACGTCGAAGTCGGCGAAGACGGCGCGGCATGGGCGCCCGATCGCACCCATCTGATCGGCTCGGCCTGCCCGCTCAAACGGGCGGAGCAGCATCTTCGTAACAACCTCGGCCTTTCGGCCGACGCGTGCCGGATGCTGCTCCACACGAACCCGATGCGTGCGATCGGATTGTGATCGCTATTTCGCCGTTGCCGAACCCTCGGCCTGGATGATGAACTTACCCCAGAGCCCCGGGCGAAGGTTGGCTTCGCTCGGGAGGTCGGAGGTCAGGCCGGTCGCCTTGTTCGTCCAGTAGACGCGCTGCGTCGTCTCGTAGCCGTTGCCGCGCAGAATGCCGATGTCGCCTCGCAACTCCGCCCCCGGCTTCGGCGACAGGCCGAGCGTCTTCAGCGGGATCGAGAACTCGTATAGCCCGAAGACGAACGCCTTTTCCGGCCCGTCTTCCTTGCCGATCGCCAGTTGCACGTCGGCGGTCACGTCGTCGACCGACGCGAAACGCACCGTGCTCACCGGCGACGTAAACTCGAACGGCTGCTCGCCCCCCTTGGCTGAAACCTGTTCGTACAACACCGCCAACGGCTTTTTGCCAACCTGCGTCACGATCAGCCGCCGGTCGCCGGCGACGGCGTTCTTCCGGTCGGCCGGGGCGGACGCGTTCGTGCCGATCATCAGGTCGATCGCCCCGCCGGTCTTGAAGATGTTCTGCAACGCCTCGCCGCTGTTCTTCAATAGTTCCGGGTCATCGGTCCGGATAGCGCCGTAGAGCCGGTCGCCCGATATGCGAAGCGCCGCCTCCGTCTTCACCGGCTTACGGCCGAAGTTGCCGATCTTCTTGTTGCGCTGGTCGATGACGACCCACGACGCCTTCTCCCACTCCGCCAGCGATCCGTCCACCGCCGGCGCGCTGCTCACGATCGGGATCAGCAGTTCGGTCGGCCCTTTCTCCGCCTGCCGAGCCAACTCCACCTGCGTGAAGTAGTCCGCCGCCGCCGCGAGTTGCTCGCGGGTCACCTTGACCGTCGTATCGGGCAGCCGACGTGCGCCAGAGAGGCCGGTGACCGTCAGCAGACTGCTGTTGAAGCCGCCCTGCATCAACAGGCGTCCGTCGTGCAATTTAGTGAACATCGGTCCGAAGCACTCTTCGCCGAGCGAAACTCGGCTGACATCCGCATCCCGAATTTCCTCCGCCGGCCACGGCTCGGCGGTGCGGCAGTCGTTGAACAACGTCGCCAGCATCAGCCCATCGGTGGTCATCAGATAGGCCTGCCCCTTGTTGCTGGCGATCGCGAAGACGTCGCCGATATCCGTGCCATCGATCGTGAACGTCGTGCCGAGAAGGCGAGTCGTTCCGATCAACATGCCCGGCTTGCTCGCCAGCGGCGCGATGTGCGACGCATGCAGGCCGGGCCACATCGACGGGTAGCTCCACATCGGCTTGCCGTCCTTCACGCCGCCAATGCCGTAGTTGGAAAACGGACTCGGCGCGGTGGTCAGCACCGTCCATCCGTCCGAGCCCACCAGCGCCTGACCGTGGCCGGACGAGGCCTTGCGGTTCACCCCGGTGGCCAGCACTTCGTGCTTGTTGGCGTCATAGTATGGAACGCCATCGGAACTGAACCCCTGAGGCTTCAACTGGATCGCCTGATCTCCCGCGATTGCTATTGCGAACGACAGATCGGGTTGAACGGTCACCCCCTCGATCTGCGCAGGACCGTTGGCCGTCTTGCCTGGCGGGCGGAAGTACGTCGTTTCCTCAGGCTGCATCTTTCCGTCAGAGTTGAGGTCCGACCAGGCAAACATGACGGGGTCTTTCGCCGGATCGGTGTTCTCCGGCATTCGGGCGACGAAGGCCGGCTCCTGGAAGACGGAGAAAACCTGGTTCTGCGCGTGGCGCAACGCGCCGACCGCCGCCACCGGGCGGGCGACGTAGTCGTCCATGATCCACAGCGACGCCGCGCGCACGCCTTCAGTGGCGGACGTGGAATAGCAATCGGTCAGGTACGTCTTTCCGTTGAACGGCAGCGGAGTTTGCGGGCCATAGCCGACCCACTTGCCGCGAATGGGGAAATCGCTGACGTCCGCGTGATAGTAGATCGATCGTACTTTGTCCTTGCCGGTCTTCCAGTCCAGCTCGAATTCGATCCCGCCGGCGTCGTCGGTGTAGAAGAAGCGGGCGGGGTTAGCCGGATCGACGTTGCCGCCGCCGCCGTACTTGGGCGGGCCGTAGAAGACGTTGTCGAGTTCGCCAGTTTGCGGATTCCAGACGCTGACGCGCTTCGGGGCCTTGTCGGTCTCCGCCACCCAGAGCCGGCCGCGCTCGTCGATGGTCAGGCCGTTTGGGTGACGCATCTGCTTTTCGTCGTACTTGCCAACGTTCGGCTTGCCCGGATTGCCAATCACGCGGCCAGGCTTGCCGGCCGCGTCGAACACTTTCACCTGATGGCTGCCACCCCAGTCGCTGACGTAGATCCGGCCGGCGCTGTCGATCGCGATCTGCTGCGGTTCCTCAAGGCCCGATGTCACCAGCGTTTCCCGCCCGCTCAGCGTGATGTTCGGCGTGGTCGACTGGACGTCGAATTCACCAAGCCCGCCGACATCGGGCGCGGAGAACCGCACCAGCGTATTCCCCGAGAGCGCCGCGAGCCGTCCCTGTTTATCGAACGCGATGCCGCGCGGATCGGCGAGCTCGGCCATGCCGACCACCTTCTTCTGGTGGCCATCGACGAATACCAGCCGATTCAATAGGCCGACCGACATGACGATCAGCCCATTCCGTGCCGCCAAACCCGTCAGGCCCGATGCCTTGGCATGGGCAACATCCGTGTTGTCCGAGCCCTTCGCAACGCCGGGTAACGCGTAGAACGGCGTCAGCACCGCGCGATCGTCGCCGCGGCCCATACGGTAGTCGCCGGGCTTCTTGTCGCGATCGGCAACGAGTTCGTGCAGGCGAATCTCAGGAATGTTCTTGTTGTACTTATCCCCGTGCCAATACGCGGCCGCGTAGGCGTAGATGCCGGGGACGGGCTTGTCCCCCTCATCGCGCGCGAGCTGCGAAGCGGCGGTCCAGATCCCGCCCAACCACATCTGGCCGTGCAGCTTATTGCCGTCCAGGTCGACCCACGCCAGGCCCGATCCGCCCTCAGACACGTGTGATGCGATCAGCACCTGCGAACCGCTGTACGCCTTCCGCTTGTCGCCAAGGTTGGCCAGCGGAGCGCCGTTCCATCCGGTTTTGTCTATCGCCTCCTTCTCGCGCGACGGCGCGGCGCCGGCGGGCACCCACAGCACGGCGCTCGCCGGCGTGTGATTTGCAAGCCAGCCGTTGCTCGTGTCGCCCGTGCGCCAAGGCGGATTGCCGGGGTTGTACGGCGTGAACTCGTACCCAAGCCGAACCTCCGGGCGAACCAGCCCGCGCACGCGATATTCGCCCGCCTCGACCAGCTTGCCCGGCACGTTGTAAACCGCATGCCGCGCCGCCGTCACGTCGCGGCCGAGGTCGTCCAGCCCGTCCCACCATGCGGTCTGCTTGCCAGCCTCAAACGGCGTCTCGCTAATCAGGTTGCGAACGCGCGTGCCATCGGGACGTTCGATGACAAGCGTGACGTAGCCCGGCTCCTTCAATTCAAACGGAATCGGAATCGGCGGATTCGGCTCTTCTGCCGCAAACGCCGATCGAACGGCAACGAGCGCGGCAGACAAAACGGCGAGAGCAGCAGGCCTGTGCTGAGGCATAATCTTGGTTCCCAATTGAATACAGAACGGACGTACAGCGATTGAGAAAGGAAACAACGCGAATCCAGAAACACCACCGGAGTCGGATTCCATCCACTGACGGAATCCGCTCCGGTGATAAAGTCAGACGGCGGAGACAGAATCAGCGGAGCGTCTGATCGAACGCCACCCATCCATACCGAGCGTAGTTGACGTTGGACGCAGCGGTGCCATGCAGAGCACCAGTGTTTGTCGTTCGGATGAACGCTGCATTTGTTGGCATCGCAAAGGCGTTGCCGGTAGCACCATTCGACGTATACACATAGAGATCGTTATTGCCGGTGATCGATGCCGAAACCGGGATGTATGAATGCCAACGAACCGACCCATCGGTCGACGCAACATTTCCACCTGCAGCAACGTTGGCCTTCCAATGGTTCGTTTCGGATCGTGGACCACTGTTGGTGTCGCCAACATCTTGGACGCGATCAGCAAACACCGCCGCCCCGCCGCTGCCAATTAAGTTATTCACCCCTGCGACTTTTTTCTTCCCCAATATCGCCCACTTTCGGAACTTCACACGAACATCCACAGCGCTACCGGTATAGTAGGTGTACATCGACCGCGGACCGATATAGCCATTCGATTGATACAAACGCGGCGCCGACGGACACTGCAGAACTTTCGGTGTGTTATAGTGAAGGTTCCACGCGATCGGCCCTCCCGTATACGTGGTTACCCCGGCAGGATACTCTCCTTGCACGCCGACATACCGATTTAGGAAATTCAAAATCTCGGGATGCGTTGAAAAGTTTCCGGCTTGGGCAGCGAAATTAAAGTTCGCCAACGCGGGCGTGTAGTCCTTGAAATCGTTCAAATACATTTGGTGCGCCAGAATGATTTGACGCAAGTTTGAAGCACAGGCCGTACGCCGTCCCGCCTCGCGTGCCTTGCTTAGCGCCGGCAGCAGAACAGAGATCAGCACCGCGATAATCCCAATGACGACCAGTAGCTCCACAAGGGTGAAACCTTTTTCGCGGCTGAGAGATAGAGAAACCTTCGACATGCCCATGCCCGATGAGAAACAAACGCGTTCCATATCCACCTCTTTGAGGCAGGCGCCTCTTGAATTGAGCAGGGCCAAAGCATTAGGGATGCTTCAGAACCCTTCTTGCCACCGCCGCAGGTCAGAAATGTGCTTGCCGAGCCGCCAGACCCGGACGCATGACGACGACGAATATCCGCCAAATCACTTTAAAAGAATCTTACACTGATAATAACTATCGTCAATATCAATATAAGAAAAATCCAACCATCGCCACTGACAATTGCGTCAATCCGCCGAAACTCACCTCGCGAAAATCGCATGTATTTCGATCTGTAAAACGATATAAACCCCTGAAAACACAGGGCTAAAATACTCACGAGGTCTGCGACAGAGACGTTCCAGACGAGCTTGTTTTCCAAAAACGAGCCAAAGCGCGTGCAACGGGGAGCAATTTGTATTAGTATTTCTCTAAAGTGAAACGATATAACGGTGGAGTAGTAGGATCATGGCCAGATCAGCAGTAAAACGTGAACAGATCCTAGATGAGCTCCGAATGGAGATCGTCAGCGGGGCCGTGCCGCGTGGGGCAAGGCTTCCGACGCGCCTCGATCTGGAGCGTCGTTTCCAGGTCAGCGGCGCGACGATCCAACAGGCGCTGGACAAGCTGCGTCGCGAGGGGTTCGTCGTGGCACAGGGATCGCGCGGAACGTTCGTTTCCGACAACCCGCCGCACCTCTGTCAATACGGCCTGTTGTTCCCGGCAAAGGAGACGGAGAAGTATCGCTTCTCTCGTTATTTCACTGCCATGGCGAACGCCGCCGCCACGTTGGATGCCGCCGGCGAGCGGCGCATCAGTTGCTTCTACGGGCTGGACGGCCACGCCGACGTCGACGACTTCCAGCGGCTCGTTCAAGACCTCCACCGCCACTGCCTGGCAGGCCTGATCTTCGTCACGCATCCCGACAATCTCAAAGGCACCCCCGTGCTTGACATGCCCGGCATCCCGCGCGTGGCGGTTCGTTACGCCGAGCCGTATGACGGGCTATCGACGGTGCAGTTGGACGACCAGAGTTTCCTGCATCGCGCGATCAAATACCTGGTGGATCGCGGCCGCAAACGAATCGCGGTTGTACGACTGCACTCCACGTCGGAACTGGCGGTAGTGACGGCGATGCGTGCCTTCGGCGTTGAAGTGCGCCCTCACTGGCTGCAGACGGCGACCATCGGCGTGCCGGAGTGCATTCGCCCGGTCATGCGGCTGTTAATGCACCCCGGCCAACCCGAGCGGCCGGACGGGCTCATCATCACTGACGATAACTTTGAAATCGACGCCCTCGGCGGGCTGATCGAGGCGCGCGTCTCCGTGCCCGAAGACCTGGAGATCGTCTGCCACGTCAACCACCCCGCCTCCACCAAGACCGCGCTCCGCGTGCAACGGCTGGGCTACGATACCCGCCGCGTGCTTGGGTCATGCGTGGAACTGATCGACCGCCAGCGCCTCGGCGAACCGCCGGCATCGATCCGGTTGCAGCCGGTCTTCGAAGGCGAATTTCCGGACTATTACTACCCACCCCTGCGTGCCCCGATCGCCGCCGGCATCGGCTGAAGCCTGCGCCATTGTGTTGCGGCGCGGATGGCGGTATTGAGATTCGGGTATGGCACAGCCTCGGATCCTCGACGTTCGTACGCAGATCCTGAAGGACAACGACCGGGTTGCGCGCGACATGCGAAAGCGATTCGACGACGCCGGCGTGTTCGTCGTGAGCCTTGTCTCCAGTCCCGGCGCGGGCAAGACCACCTTCCTGCAAAAAACGCTCGCCGCGCTGATGCCAACGACACGTGTCGCGGCGCTCGTGGGCGATCTCGCGACCGACAACGACGCGAAGCGCCTGGCCGAGTCCGGCGCGCCCACGCGACAAATCGTGACCGGCACCGTTTGCCACCTTGAGGCCGCCATGATCGAGAGCGCGATGGCCGGCTGGAGGCTCGAGGACATCGACGTGCTGTTCATCGAGAACGTCGGCAATCTCGTCTGTCCGTCCAGCTATGATCTTGGCGAGCATCTCCGCCTGGTGCTGCTTTCGACGACGGAGGGCGAGGACAAGCCGCTGAAGTACCCGACGATCTTTAATACGGCCGACGTCGCGGTGCTGACCAAGATGGACCTGGCCGAGGCGGTGGGCTTCGACCGCGCGGCGGCGGTTGCATCGATCCAGCGTGTGCGGCCGGGCATGACAATAATTGATGCCTCGGCGAAAGCACCGGGCGGGCTGGATGCCTGGCTCGACTATCTGCAATCTCGCCGCAAGGAGCGCGCATGCTCTGCGAGCGCGTGATCGGCAAAGTTGCGGATGATGCGACGGAGGTCGATTGGGTGGACATCGACTACGCGCAAACCACTCGCCGGGCGCTGCGGCTGAAATCCCGTGCTGGAAGGGCGGTCAACGTCCTGCTGCCGCGCGGCGCAACGCTCCGCCATGGCGATCTGCTGAACGAATCCCCCCCGATCGCCATCTCCGTTCGTCCCATCCCGATCCTCGTCCTGCGGCCGACCAGTTTATCGCAGGCGATGACGCTGGCAGCACTGCTCGGAAACCAACACCTCCCGCTCGAGTTCGCCGACGACGCCCTGCTCACCCCCGACGACGGACCGGCCCGGCAGATCGCGGCCGAACTAAATATATCGATCTCCGTCGAGCCTCGCCGGTTTCACCCGTCGCCGTTATTGCCGCGCGTCGAATGGAGCGTGAAGCGCTAAGGCCCGGTTGCCGTCGCGCTTGGGACGACGCGATCCGGAGACATCGGGCGGAATTGCCCCGAAATTGACACCCCTAACCCCCCTTCCTATACTCCGCCCCTTCCAGTTTTTCGCAAAGTCAACGGGCGGAGAACGATTCGGATTTTCTCGGCAATTTTTGGAGTCCAAAGTCAATGGCCAAGTCCAGCAAGAAGGCGGCGAAGCCCGCCTCGAAGTCGTCCGGAAGCAAGATCAAGCGCGTCTATTTCTTCGGCTCGGGTAAAGCCGAAGGCAACGCCAACATGAAGGACCTGCTCGGCGGCAAGGGCGCCAACCTCGCCGACATGACCCTCGCCGGCCTGCCCGTCCCGCCCGGCTTCACCATCACCACCGAATCCTGCGGCGACTACAACAAGCTTGGCCAGAAGTTCCCCGCCGGCCTGATCGAAGAAGTTCGCGCCAACATCGCCAAGATGGAGAAGGCCACCGGCAAGAAGTTCGGCGACCCGAAGAACCCCCTGCTCGTCGCCGTTCGCTCGGGCGCCAAGATGTCGATGCCCGGCATGATGGACACCGTCCTCAACATCGGCCTCAACGACGTCGCCGTCGAAGGCCTCGCCACCCTCTCCGGCAACAGCCGCTTCGCCTACGACAGCTACCGCCGCCTCATCAATATGTTCGGCGATACGGTTTCTGGCGTGGACCATGAACATTTCGAACACGAACTGAGCGAAATCAAGAAGAAATACGGAAAAACTCTCGACACCGAGCTGGACACCGCCGAGCTGAAGCAGGTTTGCGAGGCGTATAAGAAGGCGTACAAGGACGGCACGGGCGAAGATTTCCCGACTGATCCGTACGTGCAGCTCGAACACTCGATCGCCGCCGTCTTCAAGAGCTGGATGGGCGACCGCGCCATCCGCTATCGCGAGATCAACGAGATCCGCGGCCTCCCCGGCACCGCCGTCAACGTGCAGGCGATGGTGTTCGGCAACATGGGCGACGACTCCGCCACCGGCGTTGCCTTCACCCGCGACCCGTCCACCGGCAACAACGAGTTCTACGGCGAGTTCCTCGTCAACGCCCAGGGCGAAGACGTCGTCGCCGGCATCCGCACCCCGCTCGAGTGCAAGACCGAGATGGGCAAGTGGAGCACCAAGAGCTGGAAGGAACTGCTCAACGTCAAGAAGCTGCTTGAGGCACGCTACAAGGACGTGCAGGACTTCGAGTTCACGATCGAAAAGGGCAAGCTGTACATGCTCCAGACGCGCAACGGCAAGCGCACCGCCGCCGCCGCCGTCAAGATCGCGGTCGACATGGTCAAGGAAAAGCTGATCGACGAGAAGACCGGCATCCTGCGCGTCGAACCCGCCTCGCTCGACCAGCTCCTGCACCCGACCTTCGATCCGAAGGCCGCCAAGAACGTCATCGCCAAGGGCCTGCCCGCCTCGCCGGGCGCCGCCGTCGGCAAGCTGGCGTTCACCGCGCAGGAAGCCGAAGACCGCGTCCACGCCGGCGAGAAGGTCATCCTCGTCCGCCGTGAAACCGAGCCGGCGGACATCGGCGGCATGCACGTCGCCGAAGGCATTCTCACCAGCACCGGCGGCATGACCTCGCACGCCGCGGTCGTCGCCCGCGGCATGGGCACGCCCTGCGTCGCCGGCGCCGGAGCGCTGGACATCAACGTCAAGAACAAGACCCTCACCGTCAACGGCAAGACCTACGGCACGAACGACTTCCTGTCGCTCGACGGCGGCACTGGCGAGATCTTCGAAGGCCAGGTCGCCACGACCGAGGCCACCCTCTCCGGCCCGTTCGCCCAGATCATGAAGTGGGCCGACAAGTACCGCACCCTCACCATCCGCACCAACGCTGACACCCCTCACGATTCCGAGGTCGCCCGCGGCTTCGGCGCCCAGGGCATCGGCCTGTGCCGCACCGAGCACATGTTCTTCGACCCACAGCGCATCCAGAACATGCGCGAGATGATCCTGGCCACCACCGTCGAAGACCGAAAGGCGGCGCTCGCCAAGCTGCTGCCCTACCAGCGCGAGGACTTCGTCGGCATCTTCACCGCCATGAACGGCCTGCCGGTCACCATCCGCCTGATCGACCCTCCGCTGCACGAGTTCCTGCCCCACCAGGAAGCCGACCAGCGCAAGCTCGCCGACTCGCTCGGCCTCACGTACGAGCAGGTCGTCAACCGCGTCAACCAGCTCCACGAAGCCAACCCGATGCTCGGCCATCGCGGCGACCGCCTCCTCATCACCTACCCTGAAATCCTCGAGATGCAGGTCCGGGCGATCCTCGAGGCCGCGGTCATCGTCAAGAAGAACAAGGTCAAGGTCCTGCCCGAGATCATGATCCCGCTCGCCGGCACGAAGAAGGAACTCGACTTCTGCAAGAAGATCACCGTCGAGACCGCCGAGGCCGTCTTCAAGGAACAGAAGACCAAGGTCGATTACCTCTACGGCACGATGATCGAAGTCCCGCGCGCCGCCGTCACCGCCGACGAGCTCGCCGAGACCGCCCAGTTCTTCAGCTTCGGCACCAACGACCTCACTCAGATGACCTTCGGCTACTCGCGTGACGACGTGAACAGCTTCCTGCCCGACTACCTCAAGCAGGAAATCCTCGAACGCGACCCGTTCCAAAGCCTCGACCAGGGCGGCGTCGGCAAGCTGGTGAAGATGGCCGTCCAACTCGGCCGCTCCACCAACCCCGGCATCAAGCTCGGCATCTGCGGCGAACACGGCGGCGATCCCCGCTCCGTCGAGTTCTGCCACGACGTCGGCCTGAACTACGTCTCCTGCTCGCCCTTCCGCGTCCCCATCGCCCGCCTCGCCGCCGCCCACGCGGCGATCAAGAGCGCCGGCGCCTCCAGGCCCAGCGCCCCCAAGAAGGCCGCGAAAAAGGCCGTCAAGAAGGCGTCGAAGAAGAAAAAGTAACTCACTGACTACCCGTCAATGATGACTGCAACCCCCCAGGCGGACCGGCGTGTCGGTCCGCCTGGGGGGCTTTGGGGTGAACGTGTTAGCATCGATTCGGTGTCGTCGGTGG
>JBBCIV010000038.1:0-70863 GCA_037189665.1 Phycisphaerae bacterium
TTCACAATGCCATCGTCGCCGCCGTTCTGGCTTCGATGTCCGTTTATCCGGTTCAGGCAGATTCGGTAAACCTTCCCAGCCCGTCAGGTTCGGCAAACACCACAAATACCGCAAAGCCGCTGCCCGACGTCATCCCCGCCGACCCGTTTGCCAACGCCGAAGCCATTCCCGTTCCCGCCGCCGAAGGAAAGTCCGTCAAAGCCGGTGATGTGAAGTACGACGATGCCCAGGGCACCGTCGAAATCCACGTCAACGACGCCAACGTCGTCGAAGTGCTGCGGATGCTCTCGGCGCAGTCGCAGAAGAACATCATCGCCAGCAAGGACGTCCGCGGCACCGTTACCGCGAACCTCTACGGCGTTACCGTCAAGGAAGCGCTCGAGGCGATCCTTTCCTCCAACGGCTACACCTATCGCGAGCGCGGCAACTTCATCTTCGTCTACACCGCCAAGGAAGCGAAGGAAATCGAACGCGCCGCCCGCGTGCTGAAGACCGAGGTGTTCCGCGTGTTCTACACGCCCGCTTCCAACGCGGTGAACATGATCAAGCCGGTCCTGTCGTCCGACGCGCAGGTGTCGTTCACGGCGCCGGCGGTCAGCGGCATCAGCAGCGGCACGGGCGACGTCGGCGGCAACAGCCACGCGATCGAAGACATGATCGTCATCACCGACTACGCCGAGAATCTCGACGCGGTCGCGAAAGTGCTGAAGGAAGTCGATCGCCGCCCACAGCAGATCCTGATCGAGGCGACGATCCTCCGCGCCGGTCTGAGCGAGGACAACGCCCTGGGCGTCGACTTCAACCTGCTGGCCGGCGTGAAGCTGAGCAACATCATCTCGAACAACTCCGGCCAGATCACCAACGCCAACGCCGGCACGATCAGCGGAAGCAACGCCGCGTCGGTCGGCACGGGCAACTCGTTCTCGTCGAGCGTGCCCGGCGGGATGAAGGTCGGCTTTGTGTCCGACAACGTCTCGGTGTTCCTCTCGGCGCTGGAGGGCGTGACCGACACCGTCGTGCTCGCCAACCCCAAGATCCTCGCGCTCAATAAACAGAAGGGCGAGGTGATCGTCGGCCGTAAGGATGGCTATCTCACGACGACCGTTACCGAATCGAGCACCGTGCAGACGGTCGAGTTCCTCGACACCGGCACGCGGCTGATCTTCCGCCCGTACATCGGCGATGACGGGTACGTCCGCATGGAAATCCACCCCGAGGACAGCTCCGGCGGTCTGACGGGCGCGAACCTGCCGTTCAAGATCACCACCGAGGTCACCAGCAACATCATGGTGAAGGACGGGCATACCGTCGTGATCGGCGGCCTGTTCCGTGAGTCGTCCGACACTGCTCGCTCGCAGACGCCCGGCCTCGGCAATATCCCGATCGCCGGCTTCCTGTTCCGCCAGCAGCGGGATCGCACGACGCGCGAGGAAATCATCATCATGCTGACGCCGCACATCATCAAGGACGACGCCGCGTTCTCCGCCGCGAGCGAAGAGCTGGCGAAGGACGCCGAGAAGATGCGCGTGGGCGTGCGTAAGGGCATGATGCCCTGGGGCCGCGAACGCCTCGCCGAGATGGCCTACGAGGCCGCCGAGCAGGAACTGCAGAAGCCGAACCCGGATACGGAAAAGGCGCTCTGGCATCTCACCTGCGCCACGAACCTCAATCCGAAGTTCCTCGAGGCGATCAAGCTTCGCGAGAAGATCACCGGCCAGACGCTGGCGACCAGCGACGGCAGCTCGATGCGCAGCTTTGTTCGCAAGCAGATCCTGGCCGACAAGGACAAGGCGACGCCGTACGAGGTCCCCGCCCGCCGCGTGCCGATCGATCGTCCGGAACCCGCGACGCAGCCGATCTCCGCTCCGGCGCAACAGGCGTCGTTCGAATCGGCCCCGGCGTTCGTCCCCGCGGCCCCCGCGGTCGAGCCGATCCCCGTCGAAGCGGTGGCGGTCGAAGCGGATGTCCCGGCGACGCAGCCGAGCGCTCGGGTCGAACTGGACCTTGAGTCGTTCATCACCGTTCCGACCACACGTCCCACGGTGGAGATGGTCGAGCCCCGGCCGCAAACCACGGTGACCGTGCTTGAAGACTAAGCCCATCGCGACAGCGACCACCGGAGAACTGACATGAAGACGTACTTCAACTCTCTCAAACATCTGGTCCTCGCCGGCGCGGTGATCGCGGTCCTCACGGGCTGCAACTCCACCCCGGATCGGCAGAAAACCCAGCGTGAAGAGGCAAACAAGCAGTGGAGCCAGGCCCGCGCCGGCGTCATGCACAACCTGGCGCGGGACCAGTTTCAGGTCGGCAACTTCGACAAGGCCCGCACCACGGTCGACGAGGCGCTGGCGATCGATCCGGACAGCGTGGCGCTGTACGTGCTGTCGGCCCGCATCGCGATCGAGCAGAACCGGCTCGACGTCGCCGACAAGCAGCTCGCCGAGGCCCGCAAGCGGGACGAGAAGAGCGCCGATGCGCTCTATCTTTCCGGCGTGGTGGCGCAGCGGTGGCAGAAACTCGATCAGGCGCTCGACTACTACACCCAGGCGTCGGACGCCCAGCCCACCGAACTGGCTTACCTGCTGGCGCGGTCGGAAATGCTGGTCATGCTGAACCGCCGCCCCGAGGCGATCTCGGCGCTGCAGGACAAGGTGATCTACTTCGAGCATTCCGCTGCCATTCGCGATGCGGTGGCGCAGTTGCACATGCAGGACAAGCGTTACGACAAGGCCGCCGACCTGTTCCGACAGGCCAGCGTCCTGGCGTCGGACGACATGGGCATTCGCGAACGTCTTGCCACCGCCCAGTTCTACGCCGCCGACCACAAGTCCGCGGCCGACACGCTGGGTAAGTTGCTGGTCAAGGAGCCGTACACCGATCGCCCTGATCTGTTCACCATCTTCGGCGAAGCGCAGCTCGCGATCGGCCGAAACGTGGAGGCGCGGCAGGCGTTTCAGAAGGCGACGGACCTCGATTCGTCGTCTGTCGCCGCCTGGCTGGGCCTGACGAAGGCGGCGTTGTCGCTCAACGACGTTCGCCGCGCTGAAGGCGCGGTGCGTCGCGCGGCGTCGCTGTCGCCTGAGTTGTCCGACGTTCACCTGATGCTCGGCTACGTTCGCCTGAAGCAAGGTCGCTCCGACGAGGCCCGCCGCTCGTTCGAGACGGCCACCTCGCTCGACCCGAAGGACTCCGTCAGCCTCTGCATGATCGGCCATGTGCTGGAAAAGCAGGGAAAGCATGACGAAGCCCTCATGTGGTATGCCCGCGCCCTCAAGGTCAACCCGCAGGACGAACTCGCCCTGCGCATGATGGCCACGGCACAGATCGACTGATCTCACAGTTGCTCTGCCGGGAAACCGGCAGGGCGGCTTTTTGATGAAGGATGTGGTGTAGCGTGATTCGTCGAACGCAGGTGTTGATCGCCTTCTCGCTTGCGATGGTGCTCTCGGGCATCACGCTCGTGGCGCCGGATTTTTACCAGAAGCTCCCGCTGATGGACGAGCCGCGATTCGGCAACGTCGCCGCCGCGGTGTTGGTGCTCGTCGGCGCGGCAGCTGGGCTGTTGGCGGTGAGGCAGATCGGCGTTCACGCGAAGCAGTTGTGCAGGCAGATCGATGAGATGGTCGACCTCGGCGAGCCGACGCCGCTGAAGTCGAACGACCGAGCGCTCGTCCCGTTGACCGAATCCGTCAACAAAGTGCTTGTGGCGAACGCGCGGGCGCTCTCCGAGGCCAGGCGCAAGATGCGCGAACTGGAAATCCAGCTGAAGGTCGTGCAGCTCGAGCGCGAGCACGCCGAATCGATCATCCAGTCGATTTCCGACGCCGTGCTGGTGACCGACCCGTGGGACGAACTCGTCCTCGCGAACGAGTCGGCGGCGCGGGCGCTGGGGTTCAAGCTGTCGAACGAAGGCCGGCGTCCTCTCGACGGGCTGCTGGCGGACCAGAAGCTGGTCTCGCTCATCCGCGAAATGCGCGCCAGCCGCTCGCAGGGCGGCCGGCGGATCGTCGAGCACCGCACCCGGTCCGGCGGGGAGGACCGCACGTTCAAGGTCACGCTCTCGTGCCTTGCCGGCGATCGCACGCAGGAGGAGGGCAGCGGCGTGGTCGCGGTGCTGCACGACATGACCCGCGAGGCCGAAGTTGCGCAGATGAAGAACGACTTCGTCAGCCACGTCAGCCACGAGCTGCGCACGCCGCTGGCGAGCATCAAGGCGTACGTCGAAATGCTCATCGACGGCGAGGCCGACGACGAGAAGCAGAAGGGCGAGTTCTACGACGTCATCCAGAATGAGGCCAACCGCCTTGGCAGGCTGATCGACAACATCCTGGATATCAGCCGCATCGAGTCGGGCGTGGTGAAGGTGAACAAGCAGCCGCTGAGCATCACGGTGGTGGTGAAGGAGGCGCTGGAAATCATCGTGCCTCAGGCGAGCGGAAAACAGATCGCGGTGAAGGAACAGATCGCCCCGGCGATTTATCAGACCATGGCCGACAAGGACATGGTTCATCGCGCCGTGCTCAACCTGCTGAGCAACGCCGTCAAATACACGCAGGAAGGCGGCACAATATCGGTCTCCACTCACGTCGACGAGGCCGCCAAGCTCATCACCATTCGAATTGCGGACACCGGAGTGGGTATTCCACCAAAGGACCTCCCCTATGTGTTCGATAAGTTCTACAGAGTTGAGGCGAACAGCCGCATTGCCAAGGGAACGGGGCTTGGGTTGTCGCTGGTGAAGCACATCGTTGAGAACGTGCATCACGGCAGGGTGTTTGTGGAAAGCACGGTGGGCAAGGGCAGCACGTTCGGAATCGAGCTGCCGCTGTGTTGAACGCCGTGAATGTGAAGGGGATCGTCGAGCTATAGGTTTGGAGTGTTCGATCATGGAGACAAAGACGATCCTCGTCGCTGATGATGAGACGCACATCTTGAACGTGGTTTCGCTGAAGCTGCGAAACGCCGGCTTTCGCGTCCTCTGTGCCCGCGACGGGCAGGAGGCGCTGGAGATGGCGCAGCAGGAGAAACCCGACCTTCTCATCACCGACCACAACATGCCGCAGTTGTCCGGGCTCGAGCTCTGCCAGAAGCTGCGCGCCGATGCCCGGTTTGAGAAGATGCCCGCCATCATGCTCTCGGCGCGCGGATTTCAGCTCGAGGAAAGCGATACCGCCGCCAGCGGTATCGTAATGATGATCAGTAAGCCGTTCAGCCCTCGTCAGCTGTTGTCCGCAGTGGACCAGGTGCTCGCCGCGTGAGGTTGCCGTATGAAGACCGAAAACGTGACATCCCCTGACTTCGCCCTCCCCCCTCACGCGCTGGAAGCCCTGGCGGCCCGATTCCGGGGGAGCGGCCTGTGCTTTGCCGTCCTCAGGCCAGACGGCACGGTGGCGTTCTTCGATCACCAGGCGCCCACGTTTTTCCAGCGGTTCGCGATCCCGGTCCTGTCGTACAGCGAATGCGGAGCGCAGTTCTTCGGTTCGGCGCTGCCCATCGTATCGCTCGACGGCAACGTCAACGTTTGCGAGCCGGTTCCCGGGACGGTCATGGCGGCGTTTGCGTATGTGGAACGGAAGCAGTTGCAGGCAGTCGTCACGCTCATCGGCCGCAGCGAGTCGTTCCGCATGGACGACAACACGTCGCGCCTCTGCCAGCAGCTTGGCCTCGACAGCGACTGGCTGAGCCAGGAGGCCGCCGAAACCCACGCGTTTGACGCGTCCGCAATCCAGCACGAGGCACGCCAGCTCGCGAACATGCTTCGCGATCAGCTCAAGCTCAACGGATTGGAACAGGAAGTCGAATCGCTGTCCGGCCAGCTCGCCAACACCTACGAAGAACTGAGCCTGATCTATCGCCTCTCCGGCGGCATGAAGGTGAACCGGTCGGCGGGGGAGTTCTTCAAGCAGGCGTGCCTCGACGTCATGGACGTCAGCGATGTGCGCGGCATGGGCTTCGTCCTCCGCGCCGAATCGCTCGACCACCGCGACCCGATGCTCTACGGCACGACCAGCCTTCCGCCCGGCGGCATCCACCGTTTGGCGGACCAGTTGATCGAAGATCTGAAGACGCGCAACGGCGCCATCGTCATTAACGACCTGAAGCGCGATCCCGCCTACCAGTGGCTCGCGTCGCACGCCCTGCGCATGCTTGCGGTTCCGCTTCAGCGGGAAGAGCAGGTGCTCGGGGCGCTCTTCGCGTTCGACAAGGCGAAGAACGACTTCGACTCGGTTGACGCCAAGCTGCTGACCTCGATCGCGAACGAATCGGCGATCTACCTGCAGAACGCCATGCTGTTCGAAGACGTGCGCGGCCTGATGATGGGCCTGCTGCACAGCCTGGTCAGCGCGGTTGACGCCAAGGATGCCTACACCTGCGGCCACAGCGAGCGCGTGGCGCTCATGGCCCGCGAACTTGCCCAGAATGCCGGCCTGCCGATGGCCACCGTCGAGCGCGTGTACATGGCTGGCCTGCTCCACGACGTCGGCAAGATCGGCGTGCCCGAGGCCGTGCTGCAGAAGCCCGGAAAGCTGACGGACGAGGAGTTCGATCTCATGAAGCAGCACCCCGAGATCGGGGCTCGCATCCTGCGCGACGTGCGCCAGCTTGAAGATGTCATCCCCGGCGTGCTCCACCACCACGAACGCTGGGACGGCCGCGGCTATCCCGGCAAGTTGGCGGGGGAGGCCGTGCCGATCATGGGCCGCATCATCTGTCTTGCCGATTGCTTCGACGCGATGACCAGCAATCGCACCTATCGTCGCGCCTTGCCGTTCGAGGTGGCGATGATGGAAATCAAGGGCGGCGCCGGCACGCAGTTCGACCCCGCGCTCGCCGACGCGTTCATCCGCATCGGCGAAAAGCGGCTCCGCGAGCTGACCAGCGGGCATCACGAACAGGCCTCCCGTCTCATTGAGTTGCACAGCACCACGCTCCGTGTCGCATGATCAAGACTGACGAGTACAACGGAGTCTGCGTTCTGAGCGTCGTCGGCGAACTGTCCGGCGACAACTGCCGCGATGCGCACAAGGTCGTCGAAACGCAGATCGACTCCCGCCAGGTCGTCAGCTTTGCCGTTGACCTTGAGCAATGCACCTTCATCGGTTCTGACGGGCTCGAAACGCTGCTCTGGATGAAGCGTAAATGCGACGAGCTATTCGGCATGATGAAAGTCGTCAACCCCGACGACAACTGCCGGAAGATCTTCGAGATCACGCGGCTCGACAGCCGCTTCGACATCGAGGACGACCTGACCGCCGCGCTGAGGGGGATCCGATGATCGCCACCGCTGCGAGAAAGCCGCTCGGGCAGACGCTCGTCGATCGAGGCGTGATCAGCGCCGAGCAGCTTCAGCGCGTGCTCGACGAACAACGGCTCAGCAACACCCAGAAATTGCTCGGCGAAATCCTCGTTGAACGCGGGATGGTGACCGAGGAGAAGATCTGCGAAACGCTCGCCGAGGGATACGGCGTTCCGTTCGCGCGCATCAACCCGCGCATCACCGATCCGCAGACGATCGACATCCTGCCGCGCGAGTTCCTCGACCAGCATACGGTATTGCCATTGTTTCTGGTCGAAGGCGTGCTCACGATCGCGGTCGCGGAGCCGGCGAACGTGTTCCTGGTCGAGGAGATGGAGCGGCTCACCGGCAAGGACGTGCAGATCGTCGCCGGCACGAGCAAGGACATCCGCGCCACGCTGCAGACGTACCTGCCCGACGACAAGGTCTTCGTCATCGACGACATCATCGACGAGGTGAAGCCCGAGGACTTCACGCTGCTGGAGCAGCGGAAGATTGAGGACATCGCCGACCTGGAACAGGCCGCGGGCGATTCGCCGGTGATCAAGCTGGTGAACTACTGCGTCTACAACGCGGTGAGGGACGGCGCGAGCGATATCCACATCGAGCCCGGCGACAACCACCTTCGCGTGCGCGACCGCATCGACGGCCACCTGGTCGAAAAGCTCCGCCCGCCGTTTCAGATGGCGGCGGCGATCTCGTCGCGCATCAAGATCATGGCGGGCCTCGACATCGCCGAGCGCCGCGTCGCGCAGGACGGCGGCATCCACGTGATGATGGACCGCCGGCCCATCGACCTGCGCGTCAGCACCATGCCGGGGCGCTTCGGCGAGAAGGTCGTCATCCGCGTGATCGACAACGACAAGGCGTCGGTCAACCTCGAAAAGCTCGGCTTTGGCTACGACACGCTCAAGCAGTGGCGCAAGCTGATCGACCTGCCCAACGGCATCATCCTCGTCACCGGCCCGACGGGTTCGGGCAAAAGTACGACGCTCTACGCGTGCCTGCAGGAGATCAACTCCGAGAGCATCAACATCTGCACGGTCGAAGACCCGATCGAGTACAACCTGGCGGGCATCAACCAGTTTCAGGTGAACGAGAAGGCCGGATTCACGTTTGCGTCGGCGCTCCGGGCGTTGTTGCGCCAGGACCCGGACGTGATGATGGTCGGCGAAATTCGCGATATCGAGACCGCGCGGCTTGCGACGCAGGCGGCGCTGACCGGCCACATGGTCTTCAGCACGCTGCACACGAACGACGCGCCCGGCGCGATCACGCGTCTGTACAACCTCGGCATCGAGCCGTACCTCGTCGGCGCGACGGTCGTCGGCGTTCTCGCACAACGGCTGGTGCGAAAGCTCTGCCCGCATTGCCGGGAAGAGTACGAGCCTACGCCCAACGAAAAGCGGCAGATCGAACGGTTCGCCGGCACGGTGGAGAAACTCTATCGACCGAAAGGTTGCCCGAAGTGCCGTCAACTGGGCTATGCCGGGCGTATCGGCATCTACGAATTGTTCGTGCCGGACGACGGCGTGATCGACAAGATCAGTTCCGGCGCGACGCTGAACGAACTGCGTCAGGCGGCGGTTGGCGTGGGGATGCGCACGCTGCGGCTCGACGGGCTCGACAAGGTCAAATCCGGCATCACCACGCTGGACGAAGTCTACCGCGTCACCGCCTGATTCCTCCCAAACCTCATGCCCGAAACGGCCGATACGAAAGATAAGGCCATCTCTCGTCGTTAACGATGGGGTTACGCGTGCGTTCGCGTGAACGTGGCTTGCAAGGTCCTGTGAGGAAGCCGGATGCCGACCTTCACCTACACCGCTCGCGATGCGGCGGGACAATCGAGCAGCGGGACGATCATCGCCGGCAGCATTGCCGAGGTGGGCAAGCAGCTGCGCGCCGAAGGCCGGTTTCCGATTAACGTTCAGCCGGCCTTGTCGAAGGCGACGACAATCGCAGGTGGGGGCATCAAGGTTTCCCGTGCGGAGGTCATCCAGGTTTCCACCCAGCTTGCGATCATGGTGGAAACGGGCGTGACGATCACCGAAGCGCTCGACTGCATCGGCCAACAGGCGCCGCGGCCGCGATTGCGAAAGCTGCTGGCAGACATCACGCAGCAGGTGCAGGCGGGCGGGGATTTCAGCACGGCGCTGTCGCGCCATCCGCGTTCGTTTCCGACGCTGTACATCGCGCTGATCCGAGCGAGCGAGAAATCGGGCATGCTTCCGAAGATGCTCAACCGCGCCACGCAGTACCTCCGCGAGGAGGCCGAGATCGTCCGCAAGGTGAAGGGCGCGCTCACGTACCCCGCGATCATGTTCGCGTTTGCGCTCGTGACGACGTTGTCGCTGCTGATCTTCGTCCTGCCGCGTTTTACTGCGCTGTACGCCACCAAGAAGGCCGCGCTCCCGATGCCGACGAAGGTGCTGATGGCGGTGAGCGATGCGCTTCTGAGCCACTGGTACGTCCTGTTGCCGGGCATCGTCATGCTGCTCATCGGACTGGTCCTGAGCGTGAAGTTCACGCAAGCCGGCCGGCGGATCTTTCACACATTGCAGATCCGCGTGCCGATCCTGGGCGGGATGTTCCGGCAGATGCACTTGGCGCGCGGGCTTCGCATGATCGGCACGATGGCGGGATCGGGCGTACACCTGGTCGATTGCGTCACGACGGCGCGTGACCTGTGCGCGAACGAGCATTTCAAGACGCTGTGGTCCGAGGTCGAGCACCAGTTGCATCACGGCAAGCAGTTGAGCGAGCCGCTGTTCAAGAGCCGGCTCGTCCCGCGCTCGGTCGCGCAGATGATCAGTTCCGCCGAGAAGAGCGGAAAGCTGGCAGTGGTGATGGAGCAGGTCGCCGGGTTCAGCGAGCAGGAACTGAAGGAGAAGATCGCCGAGATGACGCGCTACATCGAGCCGGCGATGATCGTGCTGATGGGCGTGATCATCGGCGGGGTGGCGCTGGCGTTGTTGCTGCCGATCTTCACGATCAGCCGCGTGATGTCGACCTGATCGGGCGCGTACGAACGTCATCGGCGTTCCCCTTTCCTAAGGACGCAGAACTCCCGCCACACGCGCAGGCCGGACCTGTGCGGCAATGTCGGGCACGAAGGTGTCTCCGTATAGACCGCGGCGCTGCGCGTTTGTCGTGACAAACGCGCAGCGCGCACGGATTTTTTTCTTCAAAGTGGAGTTAAATTTCGCAGCCGAGCGCCTTGGCGAGCACTTCGGCGGGGTGGAGTCCGTGTCGGCCGGTGCCGTCGTGGATCTGGTGGCGGCAGCTCGTGCCGGGGACGACGATCGCCGCGTCCTTCGATGCCGCGCGGATCGGCGGGAAGACGCTCAGCTCGCCGATCTTCATCGAGAGATCGTACCGGTCCTTCGTGTACCCGAACGCGCCTGCCATGCCGCAGCAGGTGGAGGGGATCGCGGTCACCTTTCCGCCGGTGAGGCGCTTGAGCATCGCCAGCGTGGTGGCCTCGCCCCAGAGGGCCTTCTGGTGGCAGTGGCCGTGGAGGATCATCTCGGTGGCGTCCTCGCGAATCGTCGGCGTGGCGGGATGCGCGTCCCATCGCGATTCGACGAACTGCTCGATCAGCATCGACTTGGCGGCGAGCTTCTTCCGCTGCTCGATCGGCGTCTTCAGCTTAAGTTTCAGCCACTCGTCCTGAATGGCGGAGAGACAGGAGGGCTCGAAGACGATGACAGCGTGAACATCTGGGTCGTCGATGATCGATCGCATCGTTTCGAGCGTGGCGTCGGCGGTGGCGATGGCGTCGGCGAGCAGGCCGGTCGACATCATCGGCCGGCCACAACACCCGCCGGCGGGAAGTTCGACGGCGTAGCCGAGCGCCTCGAGCGCCTTCGTCGCGGCGATGCCGATGTTCGGCTCGCTGTAGGTCATGAAGCAGTCCGGCCACAAAACCACGCGCGGTTTGTTCGCCAAGTCGATTGTCGGACGACGCCGGAACCATCGATACAGCGATTGCGCGAACGGCGGCAGCGTGCGTTTCGGGTGAAGGTTCAGCACCCAGTTCATCACCCCGCGAACTGGCGGCAGTGAATTGAAGAAGTTTGCCATGCCCGGCGCGATCGACGCCAGTTGGTTCAGCTTGCGAACGTGGCCGACCACCTTCGCCTGAAGCGGCGCGCCCTTCGTGCGGTATGACTGCGCGTAGTATTCGGCCTTCAGTTGCGATACGTCGACATTGCTGGGGCACTCGGTTTTGCAGGCTTTGCAACTGAGGCAGAGGTTGAGCGTGTCCTTCGCGTCGGCGTCGTGCCAGTCGGGGGTGGGGTGATTGGTCACCGCGACGCGCACCGCGTTTGCGCGGCCGCGCGTGCTGTGGCGCTCGTCGAGTGTGGCGCGGTACGACGGACACATCACGCCGATCGCGGTCTTGCGGCAGAAGCCGGCGCCGTTGCAACCCTCGACCGTGCCGTTGAAGCTGTGGTCGGCCGGGTAGTTGAAGTAGGTGTCGATCGCATCGATGCGGTGGCCGTCGGTCTGCGCGTCGAGGCGGAGGTTTTGCGTGATCGATTCGACCGGGCCGGCGTCGATGATGTTGCCGGGATTGAGGATGCCCGCCGGATCGAACGTCTGCTTCAGCCTTCGGAACGCGCCCATGATGACCGGCCCGTAGAACTCCTCCAGCAGCGGCCCGCGCACGCGGCCGTCGCCGTGTTCGCCGGACATCACGCCGCCGCATCGCCGAGCGAGGTCGGCCACCTCGACCGCGATCGCGCGCATCTTCACGCGTTCGCTCGGCTGGTGCAGGTCGATCATCGGCCGCACGTGCAGCACGCCGACCGACGCGTGCGCGTAGTACGCAGCTTCGGTGTTGTGACGCGCGACGATCTCCTTGAAGCCCGCAACGAACGCCTTCAGGTTTTCGACCGGCACGGAGTTGTCTTCGACGAACGTGATCGGCTTGGCGTGGCCGGGCAGGCCGTGCAGCAGCGCCTCGCCCGACTTGCGGAGCGCCCACGCGTTGAGCATGGCGGCGGGGTCTTCGTAGGTGGCAATGGCGACGTCGGCGACGACGTTGCGAAGCGCGTCGAAGAAGTCGCTCAGGCGCGTGGCGTCGTCCTCCGTTTGATATTCGACGTACAGCACGGCCTGCGGCGTTTGCCCGCTCACCTTCGGCAGCATCTCGACATACGGCCGACACGCGGTGTTCCCCAGGGCGGCGCGGATGACGGCGTCGTCCAACAGCTCGACTGCGCAAGGACGCGTTCCCACGATGGCGACGACCGCGTCGATCGCGGCATCGACCGACGCGAACGATACCACCGCCAGCCCGCGCGCGATCGGCGTCGGATGCAACTTCAGCTTGGCGCACGTGACGACCGCCAGCGTGCCCTCGCTGCCGCAGATGAGGCCGGACAGATCGAGGTCTTCCACCGCGATGCCCGATTCGAGTTGCTTGAGGATCAGGTCGAGCCCATACCCGGCATTGCGGCGGATGAGATTCGGGAAACGCTGGCGGATCTCGTCGGCGTTCTCGTGCACGATCGCGGCCACCCGCTGTGCAACCCGCAGGGCCACGGGATCGCGCCGGCCGGCGCCGGGTTCGAGCCAGACCTGCTCACCGCTGGTGAGCACGACCTGCACGCCAGCGATGTTCTCGCTCGTGCGTCCGTAGCGGATCGACCTTGCTCCAGCAGCGTTGTTGCCGATGCACCCGCCGATTGCCGCCTGGTTGCTGGTGGCGGGGTCGGGAGCGAAAAACAGCTTGATCCCCTGCGCGGCGAAGTGGCGGTTCAGTTCGTCGATTCCGATTCCCGGCTCGACCACGCATTGGCGGTTTGCGATGTCGATTTCGCCGACGCGGCGGCACGTTGGCGACAGGTCAAGCACGACCGCGCGATTGGTACACTGGCCCGCCAGGCTCGTGCCGCCGCCGCGCGTGAGCAGCGCGACGCCGTTGGCAGCGCAGTACGAGACGACGCGCGGCACATCGTCGATGGACCGGGGGACGACGACGCCGATGGGCTCGACCTGATAGAGCGAGGCGTCGGTGGAATAGAGCTTGCGGTCGTGCTGGCCGAAGCGAACGTCGCCGATGTTCAGTTGACGCAGGTCAGCGGCAATCCGTTCCCGGTCGGCCGTCGAAGAGGCCGAAGGGGTGGGGAGCACGGTAAGTTGTTTCACGGTCATCTTGGGCTTCGCTCGTGGTGCGCGATTTTCCCGTTCGCGCATGGGCGACTATACCCGCTCGTCGCCTGCACACCACACCCGCCGGCGCAATCAGGCGGCCGAGGCGATCGTGGCGGCGTCGAAGTAGGCGCAGAAACGCTTGATCTTGTCCTGGCAGAATTCGACCACGCTTACGCCGTGATAGTCGACCGGCTTTCCCGTGCGCAGGACGGCTGACGATTGCCATTCGAGGATGGCGATGTCGCCGAACTCGTGCGCCTGCTGCACGTTCGACTCCACGCGGTCAAACGCGCGGAGATAGGCAGACCAGAACTGGTGCGCTCCAGCCTTGCCGGCGAGCGAGCGGCCCTGCGCCGGTGAATCGATCACCGCGTCGTCGTCGAACAGTTCCACCAGCGGCGAAGGATCGCGCTCGCGTTCGATTCGTTTCAACGCCTCGATAAAACGGTCGGCCTGGTCGTCCGATAACATGAAACTCCTCCTCAGAAAAAGCCCCCGGTTTTTTGACGTCGCCGGGGGCTGCGGTCGGTTGCGGTAGATAGGCTCAGGCGGCCTCGAGCAACAGCCCGGTCTTGCCGGCCCAGCGAAGCTTACGGTAGGCCTTGACGGTGACGCTGCCGTTTTCCATCAGGGTTTGCAACACGTCTGCGGTGACGTCGGCGTGGTCG
Source organism: Phycisphaerae bacterium (assembly GCA_037189665.1). Lineage (GTDB taxonomy): Bacteria > Planctomycetota > Phycisphaerae > Tepidisphaerales > Tepidisphaeraceae > BPJO01. Next base: position 14,134 of record JBBCIV010000038.1, read on the forward strand.
ACCAGCAGGTGTAGCCGGCCGGCGGAGTGGACGTCGATCGAGAACTGCGGGAGCGCCATCGCGATGAGCGATCGGTTCTCGCTCATCCAGCGGTAGGCCTGGGCGATCGTCCGCAGGTCGGCGAGCCCCGTGCGGGCGGCGGCGACGAGGACGAGTTGGTGATCGCGCGAGACGGCGACGATCGCTTCCGGATGAGCCGGCGCTTTGACGGGCGACTCGATCAGCTCCGATCCGCCGCGAATCACCGCACCGATGACGGCGGCGGGCGAGGCGTCGGCGTGGGGCAGGTCGATGATGTTTGCGAACCCGTCCTCCGGGATCGAAACGGCGGAGGGGGCAGGGGTCACCTGAGGTTCGATACGCATCGGCTGCTCCGGCGTGAAGGCGGCGGCGGGTTTGGGATGATCGACGGGGACGGATTTCATGACAGTCTTGATCGTCGGCGCAGCGGGCGCCTCCGCCTGCGGAACGGCGGCGGCGGCCATTGGCATCGCCGGCACCGGCTCGGCGGCCAGAACCATGTCGGTCAAGATCGCCCACTGAGGCGAGAGCGCCAGTTGTGACTTGCTGTGCGAGGCGCTGGCTGCCAACACCAAGTGGTCGGCGAGGTCGTCGCCGGGCTCGATCGCGCCCAGCAACGAGCTTTTCATGTGCAGGAACTGGTCGCACACGCTGCCCAGCTTGCGGTAAGTCTTTTCCAGCTCGACCTCATCAATCGCGCCGAAGATGGCGATCGACAGGTTCGGCCTGGCGACCTCGCAAAGGCCCTTGATGGTCCGGTAGCTGCTGACCACGCCGTCATGATCGACGCCGCTGATGAGCGTCCAGTGCGAAATGTGACGCAGCAACTCGCGAGATTCGGCGTTGCGCGGATCGGGAAGCACGACGAGCCACGCATCGACATCCTGGTTCAGTTCGACGAGCACCTCTTCCAGACGCTGGGCTTCCAGCGGCTCGGGGGTGGGCTCGTCCTCGATGCGCTCGGCGTGGGGATTGTTTTCGACGCACGACACGCGAACGTCGGCGGCGTCGGCGTAGATGACGCCGACGCGTTTGCCGTCGCGGCAGAACATGCCGGCAAAATCGCGGATGCGGTCGGCCATCAGTTCACCCAGATGGTGGGCGACGACCGCTCGGACCGGCTTGAACTGTCCCTGCGAAAGCGCCGGAGCGGGCTCGTCGGCCTCGGAGAAGACGCGGGCGAACTCTTCGGGCGTCAGGTCGATCGACACGTCGCCCTTGAACGCGCCCGGCGGACGGCGGACGGGAAGGGGGGCGTTGCCGGTGGCCTTGGCGCGCACGTCGCTCAGGAACAGGTGCGAGATTTCAGACAAACGACGTTGGGACTGGTTCTGATCCATGAGCGTTCCGGCTGCCGCACGTGCGATGTAAAGCAAGTCGCCCGCGCGCGATATCTCAGGCCACTTCGACGACGTTGTTCAGCTCGCCGTATTCGTTGGTTTCGACGTAGTTGTTGTTCGGATCGGTGACCCACCTGCCGTCGACGACGAACCGATAGCGATAACGGCCGGGCTCGAGCGGAAGCTTGGCGACCCAGCGGCTGGGCGCGCCGTTTTCCGAGAGCGGGGTGCTCATCGGCGTCCAGTTATTGAAGTCGCCGGCGATCAGCACACGCTTGGCGTCGTCGAACCTGGCGGCGAAGACCACATCGGTGCCGACCTGCTTGACCCCGTAGAACTCCTCGATCTTCTGCTCGACGGACTTGCGGGGTTCGGGGACGGGCGAAGGTATCGTGGTCGCCGAAGCGACCGCGCCGACGGTTTGAGCGGGGGCGGCCTGGACGCTGTTCTTGCCGAACTGGAAGTTGGTCAGTTGGGCCAGTTGCTTGGCGCGCTGGACGAGTTCCATCGGGCGGGAGAGCTTTTCGCCGGAGTTGGGCTCGATTTCCGCGGGACGGTGGCCCATGAGTTCGCGGGCGAGGTTGACGAAATCCTTGTACCCGCGGCTGCCCGGATCGTACTCGGTGATCGGCTGGCCGAAGCTGGCGGCCTCCTTCAGCTTGGTGTTGAAGTTGACCGTGCTTTCCATCAGGTATTGCTTGAACTTGCCTCGCAGTTCGCCGAGCACTTCGCGGGCGAGCTTGGTGCGGGTGTCGTAGAGGGTGGGCAGGACGCGGATGAGGATGTCCTTGCCGCAGCGCTCGCGCATCTCCTCGAGCGTCTCCATCATCTTGGTGAGGCCGTGGAGGCTGAAGTAGCCGGTTTCGACGGGGACGATGACCTCGTCGCAGCTCTTGAGCGCGTTGAACGCGAGCAGGCCCACGGAAGGGGGGCAGTCGATGATGCACCACTGATAGTTGGCCTTCACCTGTTCCAACGCGCGGCCGAGGCGGTCTTCGCGACCGACGCGGCCGGCGAACACCTGCTCGAACGCCGCGAGGCGAATGTTCGACGGGCACAGGTCGAAGTCGGTGGCGATCTGCCACACGACGTCGCTGATCTTCGCCGGCGTGCCGTCCTGGGCTTCGATGAGGCAGTCGAAGATGGTGCGTTCGATCTGCTCGTCCGGCACCGCCAGGCCTACCGCGCAGTGGCCCTGGGGGTCCATGTCGGCCAGCAGCGTCTTGTGCCCAAGTCGGGCCATGCACGCGGCGAGGTTGATGGAGGTGGTGGTTTTGCCACATCCGCCCTTCTGATTGACGATTGCGATGGTTCGCATTGGCAAACCTTCCTTGGATGCGATGGCGTCAGTCGGTCCTTGACTGACGAAAGACCTGGAACAAAAAGCTATCCGGCTTTCCCTTAATCGTCTGGGCGATACTGGGAACTTGATTTTTATAAGAACAGGAGTGGGCGAATTGTAGTTTTTTGGTGCGGCTCGGGGGCACTGTGGGTTATTTACGCCGCCCGCGATACGCGCGAAATCGCGTCGGCAGGCTGGAATTCGGGCACGACGTTCATCAGGGCTTCACGAATGGTTTCGCGGTCGCATTCGACGACGCGCGATAGCTGCCCGAGTTGGCGTTCGACCTCGGCGTGGTCGAGGCGGGGAAGCTTCCAGACGCGGATTTTCTTGTGAGCGGTGGGGGCAGTGGTGTCGGCGTCGTTGGCGAGCTCTTCGAACAGCTTCTCGCCCGGCCGCATGCCGGTGATGCGCACCTGGATATCCTTATCAATCACCAACCCGTTTCGGCGGATCATTTCGTAGGCGAGATCGAGGATTTTCACCGGCTCGCCCATGTCGAGCACGAAGATTTCACCGCCTTGGCCGATCGCGCCTGCCTGCATGACCAGTTGCGATGCCTCCGGGATGGTCATGAAGTACCGCCGCATTTCCGAGTGCGTGACCGTCACCGGGCCGCCGGCGGCGATCTGCTTCTGGAAAATCGGGACGACCGAGCCGGATGAGCCGAGGACATTGCCGAACCGGACGGCGACAAAACGGGTGGCCGGTTGCGAGTTGCGAGACGCGAGTTGCGAGGCGGGGCCATCCTCGCAGCTCGCAACTCGTAGCTCGCAATTATTGAGTGACTGCACGTACAACTCCGCCACCCGTTTTGTTGCCCCCATGACAGAGGTCGGATTAACGGCCTTATCCGTTGAGATCATCACGAATGCGCCGACGCCGGCGTTAAGTGCCGCGTCTGCAACGGTTTTCGTGCCGAAGACGTTGTTCTTGATGGCCTCGCCGGGATTGCGTTCCATCATCGGCACGTGCTTGTGGGCGGCGGCGTGGAAGATGACGTGGGGCTGTTGCTCGGCGAATACCTGCTCGATCCGCCGGGCGTCGCAGATATCGGCAACGCAGGGACGCAGGTCCGCGCCGAGCCAGCGGTCTTTCAGTTCCTGTTCGATCTCGAACAGGGCATTTTCGCATCGATCCAGCAGGGTGAGCGACGCGGGGCAGAATTTCATCGTCTGCCGGCAGATTTCCGACCCGATCGACCCACCCGCCCCGGTGACGAGCACGCGTTTCCCGCCGATGAAACGCTGGAGTTCTGGCGTATCGAGGTTGACCGGCTTCCGGCCGAGCAGGTCCAGCGGCGTGACCTCCGGCGCCGGGCTCCGCCGACGGCCGGCGAATAGAGACCTTCTCAGCCGGTGGAAAAACTCCTTCATCCGGTAAGTTATCGGTCCAACGCGGTGTAAAAGGTTAGCCGACGTGAACTGCGCAACGACATCCATCCTTCAACTGGAATGGCCTCGAAGGGTATAAATCGGATGGGCACGTTTAGGAGATGCGGGATGCACCTGATTTTAAAGGCGCTGACGGGGTTTGCGGTCGTGTTGTCAATGAGCACGACGGCATTTGGGCAAAAGCGAGGAAATTTTCCCGCGACGATCAAGACGCGTGATTACACGCTGAAGGTTGACGTGATCGCCGAGGGGTTGAAGGACCCGTGGGCGATCGCGTTCATCGATGCCAATCACGCCCTCATCACCGAAAAGCCCGGCCGGCTGCGGCTGTGGAGCGATGGCAAGCTGTTGCCCGAGCCCGTCAAAAACATCCCCGTCGTCAACGATGACGGCCAGGGCGGCATGCTCGACGTCGCCATCGATCCGGACTACAGGACCACCGGCTGGGTCTACCTCGGGTACAGCCACGTTCAGGGCGATCAGGAAAAAGGCCCGGCGATGACGCGCATCGTCCGCGGGAAGATCAAAGGCGGGGCGTGGAGCGAGCAGCAGGTGCTCTTCGAAGCCAAGCCCGGCGATTACCGCCACGGCCCGGTCCACTTCGGCTGCCGCATCGTGTTCAACAAGGCCGGTGAGCTCTTCTTTTCGATCGGCGAGCGCGGCAACGCCAGCAACGCCCAGGACATCACCAAGCCCAACGGCAAGGTCCACCGCATCAATCGCGATGGGACGATTCCGAAAGATAATCCGTTCGTGTCTCGCAAGGACGCCTACCCGAGCATCTTTTCCTTCGGCAACCGCAATCCGCAGGGGCTGGCGATCCACCCCGAGACCGACGAAGTCTGGTCCACCGAGCACGGCCCGCAGGGCGGCGATGAACTAAACTGGATCCGCCCGGGCATCAATTACGGCTGGCCGGTGATTACGTACGGCAGGGAATACAGCGGCCGGCCGGTCGGACAGGGCATTACTGAAAAAGAGGGGATGGAGCAGCCCGTCAAGCAGTGGACGCCGTCGCCGGCATTGTGCGGGCTGGACTTCGTGATGGGCGATCCGTTTCCGAAGTGGAAGAACAACCTGCTGGTCGGCGCGCTGAAGTTTCAGGAGGTGAAGCGCGTGGTACTGAAGGGCAATGAATACGAGTCCGAAGAAGTGATCGTGAAAAACCTCGGCCGCGTGCGTGACGTGACGACGGGGCCGGACGGCGCGATCTACGTCGTGCTGAACGGGCCGGACGCGGTGATCCGGCTGTCGCCGCAGTAAAAGGTCGGGAGGCGCGCGTTAGCCGCGACGCGTAGCGGAGCGCGACTGGACTCATCGCATTGGTTTTACAAACTTCCAAACCTGCTCTTTCATCCCTTCTTTCAAAGGATTCTGCCTGACATACTCGACGGCGCGATCAACATCGTCAGGGTCGAGATAAACCTTCCATTGCCCGCGGGCAAACGCTTTCGGAAATCGTCCGCTGGCGGTTGGAAATGCCTGAAGCGGGTGAATTTTCTCCTGGGCAAGTTGTCGCGTTGCGCTGGCCTTAAGTTGAATCGCGATCTGATCGGGCGCCAGCCGGTGGTCGCCGATGACGAGGTGAACGTGATCGGGCATGATCGCGCAGCCATAGACGTCCAGCTTCGATCGGCCCGCGTATGTCGCGAATCCGCGAGCAACCGCCCGGGCCTGCACGCCGGTGAATGTCACCGGCGGATACTTCAACGCGGATTTGGCCTCCAGTCGCAGGGCATGATTATGTTCGCCCCAGGCGTGGGAGCGCGGGTCGGTCACTTGCGTTGCCGGGCCGTAGCGATAGAGGTGCCAGGCGCCGACGAAATCCGACCATGACCCGCGCGAATCGTTTGGGAGCCAGAATCCGTATGCGCCGAAGATGATGTGGTGGGCAACGATCATCGCGTGTCGTTCGCGCGATACCCGCGCTCCGCTCCGCGTCGCGGCTAACGTGAGGCTCATCGACGATGCGAAGGCGCGATTCTTCCCGGTTGGTACCGCGCTCTGCTTCGCGGTTAACGGAGGCTCACCACGCGTACGCTTCCGGCGCCCGCTGCTTGTGCCAATCGGCGATGCCTTCGTCGGTCGGGCCTTTCGGGCCGGGGAAGATTTTGTCGATGGCCTTGAGCTGGTCTTCCGTGAGCTTGATTTCGGTGGCGCGGACCGAGCCGACGAGTTGGTCCATCGTGCGCGGGCCGATGATGGGGGCGGTGATGACGGGATTGTGCAGCATCCACGCCAGGGCGACGTCGGCGGGCTTTTCACCGATGGATTTGCAGAAGCTTTCCCATTTCTCCAGCTTCGGCCGTTCGGCATCGATGCGCTTCTGCATGCCTTCGGCGGCGCGGCGGCCCTTGTCCTGTTTTTCCAGCACGCCACCGAGGAAGCCGCCGTCCAGCGGGCTCCAGGGGATGACGCCGAGGCCGTAGGCTTCACACGCGGGGAGCACTTCCAGTTCGATCCAACGGCACGCAAGCGAATACTTCGATTGCTCGCTCACCAGGCCGAGGAAGTTTCGCTTCTTCGCCGCCTCGTTCGCCTGCGCGATGTGCCAGCCGGCGAAGTTGCTCGATCCGGCGTAGATCACCTTGCCCTGGCGGACGAGCGTCTCGAATGCTTCCCACGTCTCCTCCCAGGGTGTGTTGCGCGAGATGTGGTGCATCTGGTAGAGGTCGATGTAGTCGGTCTGAAGGCGCTTCAGCGATCGTTCGCATGCCCGGCGGATCTTCACGGCGCTGAGGCCGCGCTTCATCGTGAGATCGGCAGGATCGGAATCCATATCGCCGAAAACTTTCGTCGCGAGGATCGTCCGCTCGCGCCGGCCTCCGCCCTGGGCGAACCAATTGCCGATGATCTGCTCAGTAACACCTTCGCCTTTCTTCCAACCGTAGACGTCGGCGGTATCGAAAAAGTTGATGCCCAGTTCGTGCGCCTTGTCCATCTGCTGATGGGCTTCGGCTTCGGTCGCATGCGGACCGTAATTCATCGTGCCAAGGCAAAGACGCGAAACTTTCAATCCGGTGCGGCCGAGCGAGGTGTACTGCATGGGAGGCGGTTCCTTTTCGATGAAGAGCTGGGTCGAACAGGGGAGTGTAGGGCTGCTCTTGCCCTGACTGCAACTGAAGAATGTCGCACTGAGGTCAGGAAGCAGCCCACCGTGTGACCTGGATTACCCATGCCAGCCCCAGAACGATGCCCCACCCCCATGCCAGCACCGGCGGCAGGTTCAACGGCTGGCGATGTGAAAGACGCCATGCGATCCACGCCAGGGACATCACCAGCACGGTGATGACCGGAATCGTCATTGGGTTGAACTGAAAGGACGCGACGAAATCCCCTCGCAAAGCGGCTCGAAATGCGCGCGTACCCCCTGTAGTGGGCGAGGGAATGCCGCTCGCCCACGTTAGCGCTGAGGGCGGAATTCGCGCGTGAGCAAGCCACCACGCGTTCCATGCGAGATACGTCGCCGACGCAGTTACGCCGACAACAAACCATGCTCGCCGCAGGAAAGGCAAGTGAAGTGGAGTCATTATTATTGCGACGTCATAAGATGGTGACATACGACCGCGGTTCTCGCTATGTCGTAGGCGCCACCCTCTGCTGAGTTTGCCGGCGCGTGACTACTTCGTCGCCTTCATGCTCGAGATCACCCACGGCAGCCAGCACAACGGCAGGCATACCAGCAGGAGGATGATGAATACGATCAGGCCCGTCTGGTTCAGCCCAGCGAATACTTCTTTATTGTCGTCCGCCATTGTGCAGTCCCTTTCGTTCGACCGAATCCCGGAAATGAAGACCGGCCCCGCGCCGATCACGCGCGCAAGATTAACGCAACTCTTGCTGGAAACAAAGCTTCTGATGATTTGCTGACAGGCGCTCGTTCGCCATTCGCACGGGCGGTCGCTTCAGATCTCGTTTTTGCCGATGAGCGGGAGGAAGTTTTTCTCCCAATAGGCGTCGGCGTCATGCTCGGCGTCGTTGACGACGCCCTGCACGCCGCGATCGGAATCGTCCACCTGCGGCGGGGCGTCGAGGGGGAACTTGACGGTCACGGTTTGCGTTCCTCTCAGCACCTGCACACTGACGACGTCGCCGGCCTTCATGGAACTGACGATGGTTCGTAACTGGGTGGGGGTAAAGGTGTTGCGCAACTCATCGCCGGGGCCGATGGCGAGGATGATGTCGCCGTTTTCGAGCAGGCGATAGGCGATGAATCCGCGCAGCCGGCCGAGCACGGGCACGCCGGTGGGGGTGGATTCGTCGTCTTCCATCGCTAACGAGGGAAGGCTTACGCCCAGGAAACCCGTTTCGAGTCGCGGCATTTTGAGGATGGCCTCGCGCGTGCGACGGTAAACGACGACGTCCTGCAGCGGATCGATCTGAGCCGGCTTCAACGGCATGGCGGCGGCGGCGACATCGCGGAGGAGGTCGAGCTCACTCGTCTCGAGGCCCATCAGTTGCCGCTTCGCTTCGGCGCGGACGGAGGGCTCGCGGTCGGCGAGTTGCTGAAACCACTTCGCCAGTTCCGCGCGGCGCCCCTGCCCGATCGCCGCCGTGGGGGCGGCGGAGAGGATCAGCGCCAGCAGAATGATCGCAAATCGTGGCACGCCGGACGATTGTAGCCGGATTGGACGGCACATGTTATCGGGAATGAACGCCGGCGGGCCGAGAACTCTGTCAGGCGGAGGCGGCTTTCGAAAGCTGCGTAAGCATTGTCTGGACCTTGGTGACCATCTTCTGGCGGTTCAGCCGCTGGTAGATGCCCAGCGCGGTCAGCAGCATCTGGCGAGCCTTTTTGAAGTCCCGGGCCTTGGCTTTCACCAACCCGAGGTTCCCATACGCCGCCGCCACCGCGCCGAAGCGGCCGATCTGGTCGTTGAGCGTAACTGCTTTGCGCAGCATGCGTTCGGCGTCGCTCAGCTTGCCTTCGGGGCTGTTGTAGACCATCAGGCCCAGCACGCCGTAGTCCAACGCCATGCCTTCGATGCGGTTCAGCCGCGTGTTGATCTCCAGCGCCTTGCGGAACACCAGTTCCGCGTCTCGCGCCTCGCCTCGACGGTGATGGACGAAGCCGATGTTGCCGTAGCAGTCGGCCTCGCGGTCTTCGTTGCCGGGCAGCTTCTTGTACATGAACAGGGCCTTGTTGTGATACTTGTGTGCGTCGTCGATCTCGTCGAGCAGTTGGTGCACCAGCCCCAGGTTTGCATAGCCGTCTGCCTCGGCCAGCAGGTCGTCCTTCTTCTCGGCCTGGTTGATGACGCGGATGAAAATCTTCCTTGCCATGTCCAGCTTGCCGACGGCGCACAGCACCATTGCCTGGCGGGTGAGCGCGTCCAACTCACTGGGAATGCGGAGCAGCACTGCGTTGATCGCGTCCATGGCGGTGAGGTAGTCGCCGCCCAGGTAGGCCAGCGTTTCGATCTCGCGGTTGCGGGCGACCAGGTCGTGCGCCTTCGTGCGCTCGCCCGCCAGGAACGTCACCAGCGGCGCGGGCTCGTGCCGGACGTCGAACTGGGCGATGAGCTTGTCCGCCTTCTCCACTCCGCGTCCGGCCGCAGCTTCGATTCGCCGTATGGCTCGGCGGGCGAGGATGCGCAGGCCTTCCGTCCGTTCGATGACCGTCTGCGACTGGTTGTGCCGCTCCGCCATTGCCATGATGCCGTTTTCCACTCGCTCGATCAGCGTGTTGTAGTCGATCACCCGCATCTTCCGCCGCGCGGCGAGCAGGAGGCGGACGGACGCAATGCCGACGATCGAAATGACCATCGCGGTAACGTTCAGCCAGTCGTCAAGGCGATGTTCGAACTTCAGCGACAACACGGCAAACCGGACGACCAGCAGCGTCGAGAAAAGGATGAACGACGCGATGAAATATCGGTTGAAACGGCGGATGCGCAATTCAGGATCATGGGTGCGTCGAGTCCGGCAGGCATCGAAGTCGACGATCTCCTGCCGTCGAATGCCGGCGCAGGGTTCGCAGACCTTGATCTGATCCTGCTCGATCAACGTGATGCCGGCCGCGCCGCAGTCGGGGCAGACCGCGACGCCGGCGGGGTGTCGCTCGCGCACTTCCAGGTGCGTGCACGACTCGCACCAATAACGGCCGGAGGAATCGCGAAGCCGTTTGGCTTCGGAGATGTCCGTGCCACACATGCAGCACGCCTTGCGTGTCGCGGTGACTTCAGATCGTTCGAGATCGTCCAACGCCGACATGAATGTGTGCTCCCGCGCACTGCGATGCCCGTCCTGCCGTTCGCCGCGGGTGCCCAGCCCGCGTCCGGCGTCTCGTTGTGCCCGTACGCCGTGATCCACCGCCAATATAGCGAACGCGATCGGATATGGCGCGAAAATCTGTCGCGTGCCGGATCGGTTGCGACAACGTGGAACTCACGAATTGCTTGAACGGATTTTATCGGATGCGACGGCCTTCGATCAGGCGGAGCACAGCTCGATCAGGTGGGCGGCGTTCTGTTGCAGCCACGCCACCTTGCGGACGACCATGTTCAGGAACAGCGCCCCGTCCATACGCGCGAACGTGCCGTTGGCGGCGATCGGGAAGACCGCCTCGGCGATCAGCGCCTCGATCATCAGCCACGGGATGGTCGCCACCTCGGCCTCGCTCAGCAGCACCACCTCGTCATAACCCTTGAGGAACCGGCGAAAGCGGGTTTCGTCCACCTGCTCCGGCCATTTATTCAGGTCTTCGTCACCGCCGAGGATGGAGAACTGAAGGGCGCCGTTGGCGATGTCGAGGATGCGCGGCAGCAGGCGGGCGGAGTCGTAGTCGATCACCGCGACGACGCGATTATCGCGGAAGAGCATATTCCCCGGGTGCCAGTCGCCATGGATGATCTGCTTTGGCCACGACTCGATGCCGCACCGGTCGACCGTGCTGGCGGCGTGGTTGTAGCTCTGCAGGAGATACGTGCAGACCTCCATGATGCCCGGCGCGCTGGCGAGCGTCTTCGGAATCTGCCGCAGGCCGGCTTCGACCGACGGAGCCATGTGATAGCTGCCGGCGGGGGGCGAGTACTGCGATTGGAACGTCTCCAGCAGCTTGTGATACAGCGCGAGGATGCGGCCGGAATCGAAGGTGGCCTCGAGCGTTTGGGGGTAGTTCTGACCGGGGATGTACTCGAACAGCTCGTAAATCCCACCTCGCCATTGCAGCAGCGAGTTGTTGTCCTTCTTCGTGCCGATGAGGTGGGGCAGCGGGAACTGCTTGTTCATCAGCTGCAGTTGGATCTGATGGCAGAAGGCGACCTTGAACGCGTCGTCGCGCCCGCGGGCACGACGCTTGAGGAGGTACTTGCCGTGCTCCGCCACCACCGCCAGCTTCGGCGCCTTGCGCGAGCCGCGCGGGAACTCGACGATCGAATCGATGATCCCGATGTCGAAGTGCGACATCACGACCGCCAGTTCTTCCACGCCGAATTTCTCGCGGCCTTCAGGATTACGCGGCTCGGCCGGGTTCGAGGAAATGGAGGCGGACGGTTGATCCATAAAAGAGATGCCGTGAGTTTAGTCCCGGAGAAAGGTTATGCAAAAGCTGTCCGCCCGCCGGTCCTGATCCGACGGACGAAGTGTAGCCCTATCATAACGACATGGCGAACGAGCGAAACGTCGATGCCCTGTTGATCATCGACGTGATCAACGATCTCGATTTCCCCGGCGGGGAACGAATCCTGCCTTGGGCGCGCCGGATGGCGTTCAACTTAGCGCCGATCGCACAACAACTCCGGCGAAAAGGCGTGCCGGTCATCTACGTCAACGACAATTTCGGCCACTGGCGAAGCAATTTCGGTGACGTGTTCAACCACTGCACGCGCGCCGGCGCCAGGGGCGCGGAGATCGCGCGGGCGCTGAAGCCCGATCCGCAGGACTACTTCGTGCTCAAGCCAAAGCAGTCGGCGTTCTTCGCGACGTCGCTCGTCCCGCTGTTGTCGCATCTGGGCACGCGTCGGTTGGTGATGGCCGGGATCGCAACGAACCTGTGCGTGGCGTTCAGCGCACACGATGCCCACATGCATGATTTCAAGGTTATCATCCTGAGCGACTGCTGCGCCGCGGAGTCCGACGAGGACCACAATCTATCGCTCGACCAAATGAAGCGGTTCCTCGATATCCGCATCTGCCGGGCCGATGAGCTAAACGACGAACTGGAAAAATAGCTTGAAAAGACCAGTTTTGGTTCTTTTCTTGAACTATCCATCTTACTGGTATACGCTCCGCCTGTTGTTTTCGCGGAGGCGGCCACGCAGAAGTATGCGAAATATGCTCAGGTGCTCGAAGCGCGGATTCGCAAGGGAGACTACGCCGCGCGGGATCTGCCGACCGAGCGCGAATTGGCGGACGAGGTGGGCGTCTCTCGCATGACCGCTCGGCGGGCGTTGCTGGAATTGATGGACAAGGGCCTGCTGGTCCGCAAGCCTCGCGGCCGAATAGCGATCAACCACGACTACGCCAATACCGCCGACCAACTCCGCATCGCGTTTCTCGGGCCGGCATTCAGCTCTGCGGATTTCGAAGCCTGGCGGTTTGCAGTGCACCGCAGTTCGTCCAAGTTCAACGCGATCGTCCGAAACATCGATTACGTCCACTGGAACGATCCGATCGTGCCCCAGACGCTGGCGGCGTTCGACGGGGTGTTTTTGGTGATGAGCGCTGAACCGCTTCCCGATGCGGTGCTGGAATGGTTCGGCCGGGCGCGGAACCTCGTTGTCGTGGGCAGCGATCTGGCCGATCACGGCGTGCCGTCGGTCCGGATGTTGCCGCCAAATTGCGTGCAGCAGTTGGCGGATCATCTTTACGCGCTGGGTCACCGGAAGATCGACTGTCTGAACGTCCAACCCCACGACTACGGCATCCGGCCGCGGCTCGAACACTGGTCGCTCTGGCAACGACTACACAAGGTTGATGGCCGGCTGATCGACGATCCGGTGCAGCACGGCACTTTCACGGCCCCGAAAGCTCACGCGGTCATGAAACGCCTGCTCGACGCCGGCCAATTCGACGCCACCGGCCTCGTCTGCATCACCGATGATGCCGCCATCGGCGCCATCCGCGCCCTCTACGACGCGGGGCTGAAAATCGGCACGGACGTGTCGGTCTGCTCGGTGGAGGCGGGGGTGTTCGGGGCATTGCACATCCCGTCACGCACGATGCTGAGCCCACCCGAGCCGGGGCCGTACCTCGAAGCCTGCTTCGATTGGTTTTCCCGTCGTGGCGAGGCCTGGGCTGGCCCGTTGCTGCTTGAGCCGGCAAATATCCCCCTGTTCCAAGGGGAATCAACCGGCCCGGCACCTGCGACCACCAAAGTGCAACACGGCGGGCGCTAGCTAAGTCAGGCCGCAGGGCCAGAGGAGCAACGGAGGCAGCGTGTTTTGGGAATATCTGATCATCACTGCAATTGTTGCGGAAACGGTTCTCTTGTGTGTTGAAGGAATACGTATGGACATCGATGTCAGGTCGAAGAACCACTCCAGCCCATGGGGGATCGCCTCGGGGGCGGAAGACGCGGGGAGGTATCCGGAGTTCAATCCCATGTTGCGCGACGCGGGCGTCACGTGGCTTCGCTATTTCCCGGAGTGGACGACGATCCAGCCGAACGAGGGGGAGTGGGACTGGACGTTTTCCGATGCGTTCGTGGCTGACGCACGGCAGAACGGCATCACGCTGGCGGGGACGTTTATCTACTTTGCCAAGTGGTCGTCGTCGGAGCCGGGCAACACACGTCGCTTTCCGGTGGGAGATATGAAGTACTGGCGCGACTACGTCCGAGAGGTGTCGTCGCGTTACAGAGACGAAATCCAGTATTGGGAAGTCTGGAACGAGCCGAACTCGCCGGCGTTCAACCAGCGCGGCACGCCCGGTGACTACGCGGCCATGGTTCGAGCGGCTTACGAAGAGGCCAGGAAGGCCAACCCGAAGGCGAAGGTCGGCATCGGCGTGGCGGCGTTCGACCTGCACTGGCTGGAGCAGGTCATCAAGGCCGGCGCCGCCGGGCACTTCGATTACGTGTGCGTGCATCCGTACAACAACGTCGGGCTGGTGTTCGGCAGCGAGCAGAGCTTTCTCGGGCTGGCCGGCAGCGTGCGGAAGATGCTCGCCTCCAACGGCCAGCGAGCCGACATCGAAATCTGGATGTCGGAAATCGGCCTCACGACCACCGCCGATCCGGCGAAGCTGGCGCGCCAGGCGGAAGCCCTCGCGAAGGCCTACGTGTTGGGCATCGCGCAGGGGTTTGACAAGGTGTTCTGGTTCGAGGCGATGGGCCCGAAGTACGGCGAGGGCGTCCACGCGATCATTGCTGATGACGGCACGCAGTACCCCGCCTACGACGCGTTCAAGGCGATGACGGCGGCGCTCGGGCCGACGCCGAGGTACCTGGGATGGCTGAACCTGGGCGAGAGCAGCTACGGCTTCGTCTTCGATACTGGCGCCGGCCCGGCGCTGGCGATCTGGGCGGCGAAGCCGGGCGCGAAGGCGACCTTCGGCGCGAGCGTCACCGCCATCGATATCATCGGCCGGGCCAGTTCGCATGCGGCCAACGCGCCGGTCGAACTGGGGACGGCGCCGATCTTCATCAAAGGCATTCCTTGCGAACTCGTCGAGCAGGCGAAGCGGAACAAGCCCGTCCGCTTTCCCTGGGTGGCGGACTATTCGACCGCCGAGATGGTCGTCGCTCGGCTGGGCGAGACGAACGATGAACGCGGCCTGCGTCAGGGAAATAACGATCCGCGCGCCGACGGCCTGACCGTCCCCGGCACGTTCAAAGGCGAGGGCTATCGCAGGACCGATCTCGTCAACGCTCGGCCGTTCATCTACTTCGAGGTTGATCCGAGCTTCATGGGCTGGGGCGATCGCGAGTGCGAGATCACCGTCGTCGCCCGGCGCGCCGATCCGAGTCGGCCGTCGACGATGACGGTCGTCTACGAATCCGAAACCGGCTACCACGAGTACGGCCGGCGCACGTTCTTTCCCGGGATGAACCGCGAAAGCATGTACGAATCCGAAGCCCACCGTATTCCCGAACTGTGGTATCTCCCGCCCGGAGAGGCGTGGCACGAGCACACCTGGCATATTTCCGATGCCCGCTTCATCGGCAAATGGGGATGGACATTCCAGATCAACGTCGAAATGTCGGCCGGCGATGTCTGGGTGAAGGAAGTGCGCGTGCGACGGGTGAAGAAATAGCGGTGGCGGAAAGGCGGACTGCGCGCGATGTTACGAATCCAGTTGCTATGCATTCTCGTTGCAATAATCGGCTACGGCGCGGCCGCCTGCGCCGCAGCGCCGGCGAGCGTGTTGCGCCTGCCCGCCATCCTCAGCGACAACATGGTGCTGCAGCAGGGCAAGCCGCTGAAGATCTGGGGCTGGGCCGCGCCGGATCAGACGGTGACCGTTTCCATTGCCGGCCAAACCCGTTCGGCCAACGCCGATGCGGCCGGCAAGTGGGGGGTGACGCTCGACCCGCTCGCCCCCGGCGACGCCATCGAGAGGGCCGTCCGGACGGCCGACAGCCCGATCGTGGTGAGGAACATCCTCGTCGGCGAGGTGTGGGTTTGCGCAGGTCAGTCGAACATGCAGATGACCACGCGCGAGATCGACAACGCCGTTGCCGAGATCAAGGCGGCGGAATTGCCCTTGATTCGCCTCTTCAACACCGCGTTCCACGCTCCCGAGCAACCGGCCGACGACGTCGAGGGGAAATGGCTGATCTGCACGCCCCAAACCGCCGCCGATTTCTCGGCGGTGGCGTACCTGTTCGGCCGGGAGGTTCACCAGGTGACCAAACTGCCGGTCGGCCTCATCCGCGCCGCCCAGGGCGCGACGGCGGCGGAGAGCTGGATCAGCGACGAGGCGCTGGCCGCCGAGCCGATTCTCGAAGCGATCTGCTATCGCAAAAAGACGATGGTGAAGGATACCAAGGGTTGGGACCCACACCTGCCCGCCGGGCTGTTCAACGGCAAGATCGCGCCGCTGACGCGGTTCGGCATTCGCGGCGTCGTCTGGTATCAAGGCGAGACCAACGGTAACAGGGCGTTTCAATATCGAACGCTGTTTCCGCTGCTGATCCACGACTGGCGAAAAGCGTGGGGCGAAGATGTTCCGTTCTACTTCGTCCAGCTCGCTGGCCACTTCAAGGCCGCCCCCGAGCCGGCGAACGAGCCATGGGCGGAGCTGCGCGAGGCGCAATCGCTCGCGCTCTCGTTGCCCAATACCGGCATGGCAGTGGCGATCGACGTGGGCGACGCGAAAAACATTCACCCGACCAATAAGCAGGCCGTCGCGCACCGGTTGGCGCGCGTGGCGTTGGCGAAGACCTACGGACAGAACATCGTCTATTCCGGCCCGACGTTTCGCGAGATGGCGGTCGAAGGGCCTGCCATTCGTATTCGATTCAATCACGCCGACGGCGGGCTGAAGGCGGCGGAAGGCGGGGCACTCAAGCGGTTTGCCATCGCGGGCGCGGATCAGAAATTCGTCTGGGCGAATGCGGTCATCGATGGCGACAGCGTGCTCATCAGCAACCCAAAAGTGCCCCAGCCGGTCGCGGTGCGATACGCCTGGGCGAACAACCCCGAGGGGTGCAATCTGGTGAACGGTGCCGGCCTGCCCGCCAGCCCATTTCGCACAGACGAATGGCCGGGCGTGACGGAGCAGGCTCACCTGGTGAAGCCCGAGGTGCTGGCCGCGTGGAAGGCCAATCCGGTGCCGCCGGCGCGCAAGCCGAATCCGTATCTCGATCCGCCGAGTGCGGGCGTGACTGGCAACACGCTTGATGTGAAAATTGGCGATGCTATCGAGCGTACGTGGGACGATGTTCGTGCCGATGGCTATCGCGACGGACCCAAGCAAGCCGTCTTGCAGAACGGGGAAACGCGTATCTGGCTGCCGTACGGTCGGGGGGCGGGGATCTATTACGAACTGGCGAACGCCCGTTTGTCCGACCCGGTTCCCGGCTTGCCGCCGGCGTTGCTCGTGGAGGAAGGAACGGCGTCGTCGGCCTCGGTGGTGCTGAAACTGAAGTTCGACAAGCCGATTGGCGGTTTCCGCCTCCAGTGCGGCCCGGCCATCTTCCGGCCGGCCGGCGCGGTGGCGGGGGTGGAGTACAGCACTGATGGCCAGGCGTGGAAGCCGCTCGCGCAGACGGATCGCGCCGGCCAGATTGATCGCTTCGCCGACCCCGACAAAGCCAGGGCCGCCGGCCTGTCGGCGACGGACCTCTACTTGCGTTTCTACGTCCGCGGAAAAACGAATGCAGACGAGATCGCCCCTGACACCACCTTTCGCCTTCGCCTTGGCGGCGATCCGATGTGGGGTGACGCCGCCCAGACTTTCTTCAACGCCCAAGCCCAGCTGTTCGTCACGCCTGCTGGAAAATAAGGTCAGCTAAACCCTCAGGGAGAACAATCTTGCTTCGCCTTCGGACGGCCGTTAACATGTTTCGTGTAGTTACACGATAAGGAAAAATCAGTCATGCCTACTGATCGCCGGGCGTACAACCGTCCTTACGAAGGACCGCATAACGAACACGTCGCCTTCCCGCTCGGCGGGATCGGCGCGGGGATGGTTTGCATCGAGGGGACGGGCGCGTTCTCGCACATCTCGTTGCGCCACGAACCGCACATGTTCCACGAGCCGCACATCTTCGCCGCCATCAGCGTGGCGAACGCCGATGGGTCGCGCACCGCGCGGCTGCTGCAAGGTCAGGTGCCGAAGTGGAAACTCCGCCTACCGGGCTATTGCGACGGCGCTCGCGATCGGCCGTTCGGGTTGCCGCGGTGTCGGGAGGTGGCGTTCGACGCGAAGTTTCCGTTCGCCCGGCTCGACCTGAGAGATCCAGAGTTGCCGCTGACGATGCGCATCGACGCGTGGAGCCCGTTTACGCCGGGCGCATCGGACGATTCCTGTTTGCCGGTGGCGGGGCTGGAGTACACGTTTCGGAACACTTCGTCGCGGCGGATCGAAGCGGTGTTTTCGTTTCACTCGCGTAACCTGATTGCCGATCCTCAACAATGGCCGGCCCCGAAGAACCCGCCCGTGCAGTCGGTGGGGCGGGCGGATCAGGGATTCGTCCTGCGACAGGACCCATTGCCCGATCGGCCGTGGGCGGAGGGGGCCGTCAGCATCTCGACCGATGCGCCGGATGTCGCCGTCAACCCAAGGTGGTTCCGAGGTGGATGGTTTGATTCGCTTACCATGGTTTGGAAGTCGATCGCCGAAGGCTCGGTCATCAACGCCGATCCCTACCCCGACGGCAAGGCCAGCCCCGGCGGCAGCCTGTATGTGCCGATCGAACTGAATCCCGGCGAGTCGAAGACCATTCGCGTGCGACTCGCGTGGTACGTGCCGATCTCGCACGTTCGCGAGGGCGATGGCCGGGACGACCCGCCGAAGACCGACACGCCCCTCATCCCACCGCTGCCCACCCATCGGCCGTGGTACGCGGGGCGGTTTGAGAGCGTGGGGGCGGTCGATGCGTACTTCCTGAAGAACTACGACCAATTACGCCAGGCGTCGAAAACGTTCGCCGATTGCTTCTACGACTCGACCTTGCCGCCGGAGGTGATCGAGGCGATCGCGGCGAACCTGACAATCCTGAAATCGCCCACCACACTGCGCCAAGCCGACGGCCGGCTGTGGCTATGGGAGGGGTGCTACGACAAGAGCGGTAGTTGTTACGGATCGTGCACTCACGTGTGGAATTACGCGCAGGCGATCTGCCACCTCTTCCCGGATTTGGAACGCACGCTGCGCGACGTCGAGTTCAACGAAGATCAGGACGCCACCGGCGCGCAGAACTTCCGTTCCGCGCTCCCCATTCGTCCCAATACTGTCCACCACTCCGCCGCCGATGGGCAGTTGGGTGGGATCATGAAGGTCTATCGCGACTGGCGCACCAGCGGCGACACCGCATGGCTTGCCCGGCTGTGGCCGAAGGTGAAGGAGAACTTGAACTTCTGCATCACCGCCTGGGACCCGAACGAAGAAGGCTGGCTGATCGAGCCGCATCACAATACCTACGACATCTGGTTCTGGGGCCCGAACGGCATGTGTACGACGTTCTATGCCGGCGCCCTCAAGGCGGCCGTATTGATCGGCGAGGCGTTAAACGATCCGCAGCCGCGCTATGCCGCGATCCTTGAAAAATCGAAACAACGACTCGAGCAGGATCTGTTCGTCGATGACTACTTCATCCACAGGATCCAATGGGCCGGCCTGAAAGTGCCCGACCCGGTTGCCAATCCGGATGCGAACGAAACGCCTGAGGCGATCGAACTGCTAAAGAAGGAAGGCCCGAAGTATCAGTACGGAACGGGGTGCCTTTCCGACGGTGTGATCGGCGAGTGGATGGCGGATGTGTGCGGCGTGGGGTCGGTGCTCGATCAGTCAAAGGTGCGAAGTCACCTGCTGGCGGTGTTCAAGCACAACTTCAAGCGCGATCTCTTCGGCCACGCCAACCCGCAGCGGCCGACGTATGCGCTGGGGGATGAGGCGGGGCTGCTGTTGTGCTCGTGGCCCAGGGGAGACAAGCTCAGCCTGCCTTTCCCGTACAGCGACGAGGTCTGGACGGGGATCGAATATCAGGTCGCGGCGCACCTCATCCTGTCGGGCGAGGTGGACAAGGGGTTGCAGGTCGTCCGGGCGGTGCGCGATCGTTACGATGGCCTTTCCCGCAACCCGTTCGACGAATACGAGTGCGGCCACTGGTACGGCAGGGCGCAGGCGAGCTACTCGCTGTTGCAGGCGCTCACCGGCCAGCGCTATGATGCGATCACGAAGACGCTTTACCTCCGGCCTCAGATGACAGGCGACTTCCGATCGTTCCTCGCCACGGCCACCGGCTACGGGACCGTCGGCGTGAAGGACGGCAAGGCGTTTGTCGAAGTGAAGCATGGCACGATCGACGTACGGGAGATCGTGTTGAAGGAACCGTGAAAGGCTTAGTGGGTTGATTTCATCGCTGGAACTTGCTCGATTGTGCGGCGTTTCCCAGGGAACGGTCGACCGCGCCCTTCACGGCCGGCCGGGCATCAGCAGCAAGACAAAGCAGAAGATCCTCGCGCTGGCCGAACAGCACGGCTACCGCCCGCACCCGGCGGCGCGGGAACTGCTCACCGGAGATCGCAAGACCATCGGCGCCCTCGTGCCCGGCGTGAACACGCCGTTCTTCATGGACCTGCTCGCCAGCATTCGCGAAGCCCTCGTGCCGGAGGGGTTCCGCTTCTTCATCGCGCCGGTGAACGACACTGCGGACACGCTCGCCATGATCGGCGATTTCGCCGCCGCCCGGGCGCGCATGGTGATCGTCATCCCGCCGACCAGTGACATCGTCGTTCCCGCCACGCTTACGCGCGAGATGGACGTGGTATCGGTGGTCAACCCGTGTGCGGGCGAGGGCGTGCGGCACGCGCTTCCCGATGAAGTTGGCGTGGGACGGCTCGCGACGGAATACTTGCTCGAACGCGGGCACCGGAAGATCGCGCACATCGTATGGGCGGGGCAAAGCTGGGCGATCCGCATGCGGGCCGAAGGCTATATGCAGGCGATGATGGCCGCGGGACAGGGGGCGCGTGTCGTTCATGTTCGAACTAACGACGAGGTCCTCAACCTCCATCGCGATGGCGTGACGGCGCTCTTCTGCCACAACGACTGGCTGGCGATGCGCGCGATCCGCGCGTTTCACACGGCCGGCGTGTCGGTGCCGCAGGAGGTGTCCGTCCTCGGCGTGGACGACAGCCCGACGTTCGTCGCGCTCTGCCCGGATATCACGACGATCCGCTATCCGGCGCGCCAGATCGCCGTTGCCATTCGCGCCGCCCTTGCCGGCGAGACGCCGCCGCCGATCGGCTCGGGCAGCGTTACGGAACGCAGGACGGTACGACCGCTCTAACTTCCGCGGTCCGATCGCAACGCCGACGGCGTCACGCCGAAGTGTGCCTTGAAATGTCGCGAGAAGTAATACCGATCCGGATACCCCACTCGCCGGCCGACTTCCCCCACGTCCAGCGCCGTTCCGCGCAGGAGCGCCGCCGCCGCGTGCAGCCGGCGGTTGATGAGATAGGCGACAGGCGCGACGCCAAAATGCCTGCGGAACTGCGTACAAAAATGCCGCGGCGACCAGCAGGCCGATTCGGCCAGCGCCGACAGGCTGATCGGCTGGTCGTATTGGTGGTCGAGCCGTGATTTGATCGCCAGCAATGCCTCCGGGACTGGCCGGCGGCGAACGCGGGTTTGCGAGGCGGCCTTGCGAACGAGGTTTTCGATGTCGTTCCGCACGATCGCGGGGTCGGGCGATTCTTCTTCGGTGATCTCGCGGTACAGGTCGTAGAGCAGGTTTTCGACGACGGATGAATCCGGGACGCGCAGCGGTTCGTTCACGACGGCTTTGGCGGTCGCGAGGATTTCTCCAACGTTTTTTCCGTCGCAGTGAAGCCACGAGTGGCTCCATCGGCCTCGTTCACTCCCATAATGCTGAGCGGCGCCGCGCGTCCAGAACACGATCGACCCCGGCGGCAGCACGCGGCGGGCGCCGGGGGGGCCGAAATCGACGACCGAGTGGAACAGCATGAAGAGGAAATCCCCCGTTCCCGTCGGACGGGCAATCTGGCTGGGGGGCATCGTTTCGTGAATGCCGATCCCCCGCACGCTCAGGTCGCGCGAGAGGAAGACCGGCCGGTCGTGGAGATATCGCAGGGAGATCATGGGGCGTGCGGAAGATCGTACAAAGAAAGCGCGCTTGTCTCCATTTCATCCGCGACGAGCCATGAACAGACTATTTCGCATGAAATACAACGGTCTTGGTTTGAACCTCGGAACTCTGTCCCGCCTCTCTGACGCGAAAACCCGCTCGATCAGCCCGGAAAACTTCACCGGCGAAAAAGGCCAGGCCGGCCGTGCCGATGAGGGCACCGGCGCCAAGTGCGCCCGGGAGTTGGGGCGCGGGTGGAAGGTTTCGCCGAGCGTCGATGTCGAGGCAGGGCAGACGTTCACCATCGCCGACATCAAGGGGCCGGGCGCGATCCAGCAGATATGGATGACGCCTGCCAGCATTCCGTGGCGTAATGCCATCATCCGCATCTACTGGGACGGACAGGAGCATCCCAGCGTCGAGTGCCCGGTCGGCGATTTCTTCGCCTGCGGCTGGGGCCGGTACGCGCAGGTGACGTCGTTGCCGGTGTGCGTGAATCCGGGAAGCGCGTTCAACTGCTACTGGGAAATGCCGTTCCGCAAGCACTGCCGCATCACCATCGAGAACCGCGACCCGGAAAAAGGGCTGCGGCTGTATTATCAGGTCAACTATACGCTCACCGAAGTGCCGGAAGACGCCGCCTACTTCCACGCGCAATTCCGCCGGTCGAACCCGCTGCCTTACGGACAGGTTTACACGTTGCTCGACGGCGTGAAGGGCAAGGGTCATTACGTCGGCACGTACATGGCGTGGGGGCTGAACAACAACGGCTGGTGGGGGGAAGGCGAGATCAAGTTTTACCTCGATGGCGACATCAGGCCCGGCCAGAAGTACGCCGAGCACACCGATGACAAGGATGCCGCCGCCTATCCCACCATCTGCGGCACGGGCACGGAAGATTACTTCTGCGGCAGTTACAACTTCGAAAATCAGGTGACGCACCAGTACCAGGAGTTCAATACGCCGTACGCCGGCGTGCCGCAGGTGATCCGTCCAGGCGTGGCGGGGATGTACGAGCAGCAGCAACGGTTCGGCCTGTACCGCTGGCATATCATGGACCCGATTCGCTTTGATCAGGACTTGGCGGTCACCATCCAGGCGATCGGCTGGCGCAGCGGCTGGCGCTATCTGCCGTTGCAGGACGACATTGCGAGCGTTGCTTATTGGTACCAGACACTCCCGACCGCGCCGTTCCCCCAACTGCCCGATCGCGACTATCTCGAAATCATCTGACGATCCTCCTATGAAGTCGCGGGGGTGAGAAAGCCCCGCGGCTTCATGACGTAAAACAAATCGAAATAAACTCTTATGTGAAAATGAAACTGTTTCAGAAACTGTAATAAACGGCGATCCCTTTTCGTTGTATAACGTTCGGTCGAAGGAGGCTTTCGATGCGGATCGTTGGACTTCTGATCGCGTGTGCGATGATGGCGGGCGGCGTGGCTTCCGGGCAGGAGGTCGTGTCGGTCGGCAAGGGATCGTACGCCGCCGACCCGCCGCCGGTGGCGAGGGGGGAGGCGAACAAGGCGATGAAACCCCGCTTTCTCGTCGCCGACGACGGCAGGCCGATCCCGACCAACAAGTGGTGGACGCAGCTCATCATGAGCCGGTTTGCCAAGTCGCTCTGGGCCTATCCGCTCAAGCTCGAGGCGGGCGAAAAGGGCGTCAGCATCTTCTTTCCCACGCGCTGGCAAAAGGAAGGCAACGACCCCGCCAGCGAATTCCCCCTCGTCCTCGGCGGCGGGGCGGACTTCAAGCCACGCGACTCGCGCGCCAGGGATTGGTCTGACTGGCTCGTCTCCTTCCGCATGGGCGAGAGCGACGACAAGTACCTCGATTTCACCATTGGCGAAGGCATGCCGTACGTGTGGGTCGAAAGCGTCGGCGTGAACCCGACGATCGCGCTGCCCGGCGGCGCGGAATCGCGGTTCGTCGATCGCGCGGGCAAGCCGATCGCCAAGTCGGGCACGATCACGGCCGACTGCTTTGCAATCGAGGTGGCGGGAAGGTGGTTTGGCGTGTTCGCGCCGGATCGCACGTCGTTTGCGATGGGCAACACGATCGCCGTCACGTTCTCGGGGAAAGATCGATACTTAGTCGTCTGTCCGCTGCCGTCGCAGAAGGATCTGGAGACGTTCTACCAACATGCCTTTGCCATCCCGCGCAAGACGACCGTCTCGTGGAAGTACGATCCCGCCAAGGCGCAGGTCGCCACCACGTGGACGATCGAAACCGAGTCGCTCAAGCATGGCCAGACCCAGATCCTCCAGGGCTGGCTGCCGCACCACTGGCGTGAGACGACGCACGACCTGAAGTTCAACAGCATCGACTACCTCAGCCCGCGCGGCCGGCTGAAGTGCGCCACGGGCAGGTCGTTTACCATCACTTACCCGTTCACCGGCATCATCCCCAACCTGCCCGCTCCGAAGACGCTGCCCGGTGCGAATCCGTATGACCCGGCCCGAATGAACGAATACCTCTCCATGCTCGCCGCCGACCCGAAGTACGGCGAGGACACCTACTGGGGCGGCAAAGACATCCTCCGCCTGGGCCAGGCCGCGCTGATGGCCCAGCAGACCAACGATGCAAACAGGCAGGCGTTCGTTGATCACCTCCGCGCCGCGATGGCCAACTGGCTGACCTATACGCCGGGCGAGAAGGCGCATTTCTTCATGTACTACCCGACCTTCAAGGCGCTGGTCGGCTTCAAGACCAGCTATGGGTCGGAGGCGTTCAACGATCACCACTTCCACTACGGCTATTTCACGCAGGCCGTCGCGCTATTGGTGGCGCACGATCCGAGCTTCGCGAAAGAGTATGGCGAGATGATCCGACTGGTGGCGAAGGAATACGCCAACTGGGATCGCAATGATGATCGCTTTCCGTTCATGCGATGCGTGGACCTGTGGGCCGGACATAGTTGGGCAGGGGGCTTCAGTTCGCCGGGCGGGCAGAATCAGGAATCGTCTTCGGAAGACGCGCAGAGCTGGGCCGGCCTGATCCTGCTCGGCCAGGCGCTGGACGATTCCGACATGATGGCGGCGGGCGCGATGGGGTATGCGATGGTGTCGCGCGCGATCCCCGAATACTGGTTCGACATCCATGGCGATACCTTCCCGCCCGAGTGGAAACACAAGGCCGTCGGCATGGTGTGGGGCGGCGGGAAGGCGTTCGGCACGTATTTCAGCGGCGACGCGGCGTGGGTGTACGCAATCCAGTGGCTGCCGATCTCGCCGGCCCTGTCGTACCTGGTGCGCGATCCGGATTTCGCCAAGCAATCCTTCGACGACATGATCGCCGCCGCCACCGCACAGAAGAAGCCGACGACCGTCAAAGGCTGGGGACCAGCGCTGGGCAACGTCATCATGGGCTACGTTGCCATGTACGACCCGGCCTGGACGTGTGCTCAACTCGACGAACTGTGGAACGAGCCCGGCGACACGATCGCCCGCAACGCCAAGGAGATGGCCATCCATTACTATATGGCCCACTCCATGCGATCGCTCGGCCGGTACGATTTCACGGCGCATGCCACATCGCCGACATCGATGGTCTTCAAAAATCAGGCCGGAGAGCGGACGTTCGTTGTGTGGAATCCGTCTACCCGTCCGCAGACGCTGACGGCGTACGAAGGCGATAAGCGGCTGGGCACGTTTGTCGCGGCGCCGCAGCAACTGACCAGCACGCGAACGCTTAACCCTTAATGCCGATCGCCCGCAGGATGGTCGGGATGACGTGAGCGGTGTATCCCTCGGAATTGGGATGCAGGCCGTCAGGTACGTACTTGCGGAAGGCGGGCTCGCCTTGTTCAAGCAGCCGAGTCCAGGCCGGCATGTGGTCGATGAGCAGCAGGCCGCGTTCCTTTGCGAGATCGCGATACAACTGTTGATGGCTTGCCAGATTGCTGCGATGTCCGCTGTGGCCCGGCGGTCGATCGATGACGGGGTTCATTACTTGAAGGATGATCTCGCACTCCGGCCGGGCGGCGCGGATGGCGTTGATGATGGCGTTGGTGTTAGCTTTGGCTTGTTCGATCGAAAGGTTGAAGCGATCGACGGCATCATTGGTGGTGAACTCGATGAACACCACGTCCGGCTGCTGATCCACGACGTTTTTCTGCACCGCCGACAGCCCCCATGCGGAGTTCTCACCGCTTTGGGCCCCATTGTGAAACGTGACAAGCCTCGGATACGCCTTCTCCAGAGCCGCCGACGCTTGGCTGGACCAACCGCCAGCCGCGGTGAGGCTGGTGCCGAAGTAGACGATCTTCTGAGGCGTTCCCGCATCGAGCCGCCGAACGAATGCGGCCTTCTCCATCGCCGGTTGGGTTGCCGGTTCAACGCCTGTCGCCGTCTGTGTCAGCAGCCAGGCCGCCAGGATTGATGCTCCGCAGGACGCAATTTCAGCCCATTCCATTAGCTTCTCCACTACGCCGGAAATAAACGCCAAACCATTCTATCGACGAGCGGGCACGACTGATAATGCCGATGGAGGACGTATTTAAGTTGTTATTTAAAAAATACTTATGTCTATATTGGTCCGAAATGATGAGGCGGGCTTTCGAGGTAAGCTCAAACCCAAATCAGATTGACAAATCATCAGATGGAGTTATATTCTACTTTCTAAAAGACAGATAATAGAGTGTATGGCCAGAATAGTGCAAAAGCATCAGATTGCGACTCGCCCGCCGGTGAAGCAGCGGCTGATCCTGCGGGATTTGCGCCGTGACATTGTTTCGGGTCGGCTGACTCCGGGTGGCCGTCTGCCGCCGCGGACGGAGTTGGAGCAGCGGTTCCAGGTGAGCGCGGCAACCCTCCAGCGCGCCCTCGACAAGATGGCGGCCGACGGGTTTGTTTATGCTCGCGGGCCCAAGGGCACGTTCGTTACCGATCACCCGCCGCACTTGGCGCATCACGCGTTGGTGTACCCGCATCGTCCGACCGACACGAGGAACTGGACGCGCTTCTGGACTGCCATCGCCAACGAGGCATTGCGTGTGGAAGACGGTTCGGGATTGCGTTTCCCGTCCTATTACGTCGACACGCCCGATCACGACGACTACGGCCGGTTGTTGCGGCACGTGCATGCGAGCCGGCTGGCGGGGCTGATCTTCGCGATGTCGCCCATTCATCTGATGGAGACGCCGCTGGTCGTCGAGCCGGGCATTCCGCGAGTTGCGATCGTGTCGGAACTCGTGCCGCAGCAGATGGCGGTGGTGCAGCTCGACAACCAATCGTTCATCGATAAATCGCTGGACTACCTGCGATCGAAGGGGTGTCGGCGCATCGGCGTGGTGACGACGCCGGGCCACGTGCCGTCCTATTACACCGCATGGATGAAGTCCGCCGCCGATCGTGAGCTGGAGCTTTCTCCTGCGTGGATGCAGGCGGTGGTGCGCAACTATCCGGAGTGGGCGCGAAACTGCGTTCATGGCCTGCTCGCCCGTCCTGAATCGGAACGGCCGGACGGCATCGTGATCACCGACGACAACCTCGTTGAGCACGCCGCTGCGGGCGTGGTGACGGCGGGCGTGGGCGTGCCGGAATTGGTCGCCCACTGCAACTTTCCCTGGCCTACGCCCAGTGTCCTGCCGATGCGCCGGCTCGGCTATGACGCCGCCGATGTGCTGTCGCGTTGCATCAAAAGCATTGATCTGCAACGCCGCGGGGAAGCGGCGCCGATGATCGACAAAGTGTCGGCCGTGTTTGAAGAGGAGCTGGCCGGCGCCGCTTAAAGGCAACGCTGGTTCTCAGGGGAGCACATGTCATTTGTCTGAAAGCGCGCCGTTGCACACGTCGTCACGGCAACAACACGCTGGATTCAGGTCTGGCTGGCGGATGGTTTTGGAGGATTGAGGATGAAAAATGCATTTGGGATCGCGGTGTCACGCCGAAAGTTGTCAGCGGCCGCTCTGTCTGTGGCGGCCTTTGTGGTCGTCCAGAGCGCAAGTGCGGCGACGTACTATTGGGACGGGGCTGACACGAGCAACGCCAATCTAGACAATGTGGGGCAGGGCGGCACTGCGACATGGGATTTGTCGGCCACCCGATGGTATGACGGTTTGGCCACGGCTGCGTCCAATGTCGTATGGCCGAACACCGCCACCAGTGACGCTGTGTTTGGCGGTACCGGCGGCACTGTTACGATTGGTTACAACGGTCCGATCGTTGGCGATTTTTCCGTCGCGCCCACTTCCGGCGACTACATCTTTCACCTGAGCGACAACCGCACGTTGACGGTTAGCAGCTTCAGTGGCGCAGGTTTGCCGGCCGCCTTGTTCAGGTCGAATAACACCACAAGCACGCGCACGTTGGGAATCAGCACAACGGAAACGCCGGTGCTCTCAGCCCAGTTGGTTGACAATGGCGCCGCCGGCATCCTGTCGCTCAACAAATCGGGAGCCGGCTCTCTCGAACTGACGAGCACGCTGAGTAACTATAGTGGTCTCACGACCGTTTCCGCGGGAACGCTCATTCTCTCGGGCGCGAACTCATCGGGCGGCGTCACACAGGTCAACGGCGGCGGGAAGATCGTGCTGAACAGCGCGACCAACGGCGGGCTGGCGGGCGGAACGCTCACGTTCAGCACCGGTTCCGGCGGCACAAGCACGCTCGAGGCCACCAACGCCGATCGGGAGATCGCAAATGGCGTCGCGTTGAGCGGGAATAACGGACAGTGGGTCATTCAGGGTAACCAAAGTGTTACTGTCGACGGCTCGATTACTGCGCCCGGCAACACGTTTTCCGTCACCAATAACATCGCTACCGGAAAACATCTGAACCTTGATGGCGGCGTGCTGCTCAGCACGAATTCGGGCCGCGTTCTGGTATTCAACGGCAGCGGTGACATCGTCGTCAACGGCGTTGTCTCGAATGCGGGCCAACTTCAGTACGCCGGCTCTGGAACGCTGAAACTGACGGCGGCAAACACGTATACGGGCATTACCACGGTTACCAGTGGGACGCTCATCGTGGGGTCGGGAGCTTCGATCGCGTCATCGGCATCGGCGATTAACGTCGAGGCGGCCGGAACGCTGGCCGGGGCGGGGACGATCAATCGCAACGTGAGCATTTCTGGCACGCTTTCGCCGGGCGAGAGCGCAGGCGTTCTGACGACGAACGGCAACGTTACTTTTACTGATTCGACGGCGACGTTTGCCGTCGAACTCAATGGGCTTGCGGTCGGCACGGGCTATGACCAGATGGTCGTTGCCGGCGATGTCACGCTGAACGACGCCACGCTCGACCTGACTCTGGGCGGAACGCTGCCGACGCTCGCGGGCGGAGAGGTCTTCTACATTCTCGACAAGACGACCGCCGGCGACATTGGCGGGATTTTCAACGGGTTGGCGGACGATGCCAGGATCGACGCTCTCGACGGGCAGAAGGGCGTGAACTGGTACATCACCTACGACGCCATCGCCGGCGGTGGGCTGGATGGCGGGAACGACATCGCGATCTACACGGTCATTCCTGAGCCGGCGGCGCTCGGCGTGCTTGCGTCGGCGTTCGGGTTGCTCGGCCGTCGTGCGCGTCGGCGTTGATGGCGGGATTGGATCGGATGGGGCAGGGCACGCGCGCTCGCAGGTGTTTGACGGCAGGCGAAGAGAATTTGTGTGTGCAGGAGCAGGTTTATGAATGCGGAACGACAACAGGAATCGCGTGTCCGAGTGACGGTTGGCCGCGGGTTTACGCTCGTGGAGTTGCTGGTGGTGATCGGCATCATCGCGGTATTGATCGCGATCCTGCTGCCCGCCCTGCAGAAGGCGCGCGAGGCTGCCAGCTCGATCAAGTGCGGCAGCAACCTGCGGCAGTTGTTCATCGCCACGCAGATGTGGAGCAACGATCGCAAGGGGTGGATCCCGGGATCGGGCGGAAACAGCGGAAAAGGTTGGGGCCAACGCGTCAAGACGATGCTGTACACTAGCAGTACGCCAGCGTCGAACTATCCGGACAGCCTGCTCATCAAAGACGGATACCTGAAGAACGATGCGCTATTCATGTGTCCGACGTCGTCCAAGCGCCCCGTAAACGTTGGAAGCCAGGTTAATTCGACGTGGGTGCTCCACTATGCCATCAACCAGCATGTGGGCGGGACGATGTACTGGGTCCACAAGGCGACGAACTGGCCGGCCGGAGAAAAGAAGCCGGCTTTCGCGACGCTGAATTCTGGTGATCCGAGTTACTATCTCAACGGTGTTGCTGCGCGGAACGACGGCACGATCGGCTATCGTTATCTCGGTCATAAATGGCAGGACTCACGCAGCCCGACACGAACGGTGTTGTTCGCCGAACGGGTGCACTACGTCGATTACCTCGATCGGGCAAGCGGTTCGCTGATTCCGACGCCGCCAGCCGGGCAATACTACTACGAAGCGAGACTTGTGCACGGCCGTTTCATCAACGTGTGCTTCATGGACGGCCACATTGAGAGCGTGGCGCCCGATACCAAAACGGATCCGACCTCGCCGCCGTTCATTACGTCGGTCCTGTTCCCGAATTAAATGGGGACCGTAACCTGTAGCGCCATCAAGGAAGCTTTCCGTCGCAAGATTCGCGCCGGCGTGCGCATCCTCGTTCGGGGTGCGCGCCGCCGACTATGAGGGACGTACCAATGATGATCGGCCGCGAACGGGGTTTCGCTGGGAACGGATGGCGCTTATGTCTCGCGGTCTGGCTGTGCGCGATGCTCGGCGTTCGCGTGAACGCTGGCCAGAGCAATAATGTGGGGATCAGCGTCGTCCCGGCGCCGGCGACGGTGAAGATCGACGGCGATCTGGGCGACTGGGACTTCAGCGGACGAATCTGGGTGTTCGCCGACAAGGCGATCGCCTCTCGCTACTCCACCGAAACCGCGGCCATGTGGGACGCGGATCACCTCTACGTCGCCATCAAATGGAAAGATCCGCAGCCGCTGTTCAACGCCGTCGATCCGAAGTTCAGCCCGCAGGATAGCTGGCGAGGCGATGCGGTGCAGATGCGCTTCATGACCGACCGATTCTCCTGGGTTACCGCCTGGCACTACACGCCGGGCAGGCAGTCGGCCATGCTGATCGAGTACGGCCGAAACGCCACCACGCCTGGCGGCGGGCCGACGGTGCTGCTGACGTCGGAGCCCGACTCACGTGATCTCGGTAAAGGTGTCGAGATGGCCTTTCGTGTCGATGGCGACGGGCGCGGCTACGTTCAGGAGATGCGCATTCCCTGGGCGGTCCTGTGGACGCGCAAGCCCGAAGTGCAGGCCGGCACGACGATTCGGCTTGGCCTAGAATTCCTGTGGGGCGATCCGACCGGCAAGACGCGTCCCGTTCACCGCTACGCCGACAACCTGCAGCCCGGCAAGACGTCGCGCGAGTTCTTCTGGAAGAACTACGCCGCCTGGGGCGATGCCGAGTTGGTTGCGCGGGGGAATCTTTCGCCGCGCGCTTACGTTGACGAAGAAGGCCTGCTGAAAGGCACGATCCCGATCCGCCTCGCGATTCCAGTGAAGGCCGCGCGATTTACCGTTGCGATCAACGACAAGTCCGGAAACCGCGTTCGCAATCTCGCCGGCGATTTCCTGCCGGAGGATTACACCGTTTCGGTCGACGGCGATCGCCGGACCGTGGAAGTGAAGTGGGACGGGCTGGACGACCAAGGCACGCTCGTGCCGGCGGGCGAGTACTCGGCGGTCGGCCTGTCGCACGATGGGTTGGGCGCGGAGTTCGATGCCAGCTTCTACAACCCCGGCACGCCGCCGTGGCCGGTGCGGGATGGCAGTGGCGGATGGGGCGCGGATCACTATCCGCCGGATCGCGTGGGGCGCGCCGGCGATCACATGATCGTTAGCTGGCTGTTCGCCGAGGGCGGCAGCGGCATCATCGGCATCGGTCCGGATGGACGAAAGAAGTGGGGCGACAAGCTCGGCGCCGTCGCGCTGGCTGCCGACGAGAAATACGTATACATCATCGATAACGGCTGGCACGGCGCCGGATCGCTCTGCCGGCTCGACGCGAAGGACGGCTCCTACCAACCCTTCTTTCTCGACGGCCAACCGCGCCCGTTCAAGCTTGACCTGAAAGACGTCCTGGGACCCGCGGCAGAGGGGATTCAGACCTCATCCAAGCCGATGAGCGCCTCCGTCCAACGGCCGGTGACCGCGATGGCGGTTCATGATGGCCAGCTCGCCATCGCGACCGCGAACGGAAAGCTGTCGATCGTCGATGCCAGCACCGCCAAGGCGCTTCGCACACTTGACTTGCCCGACATCCGCTCAATGGCATTCGATCCTGCAGGCCGACTGCTGGCGGTTCGCGGCGGTAAGGTGCAGCGGATCGGTATTGCCACCGGCGATGTGACGGACATCGCCACGCCCGGCGTCACTACGCCGGGATCGGTTGCGGTGAACGGCTTAGGCGAGATCGCGGTTGCCGATCTTGGCGATGATTCGAACATCAAAATTCTATCTTCCGATGGCCGCCTGCTGCGAACGGCTGGCCGCAAGGGTGGGAGGCCGATCCGCGGCGCGTTTGATCCGCAGGCGATGAAGCGCGTCAGTTCCATCGCTTTTGATTCGGCTGGCATGCTGTGGGCGGTCGAGAACTGGAATTACCCGAGACGCATTTCGCTATGGGGCGCGGATGGCAAGCTCGTCCGCGATTACATCGGCAACTCTGCCTACGCCGGCAGCGGCGCGTTCCTGCATCCGACTGATCCGACGATTGCTTATAACTACGCCGTTGAGATGAAGCTCGACCGCGCCGCCAACACTTACGCGGTGACGCAGATCCTCTGGGTGCCCGATCCGGCCAAGGGTGAGGCGTTTGAAATGACGCCCAGTCGTGATCACTGGTTTGCCAGCCCACGCCGTTTCACGTCTGATGTCAGCGGAAAATCGCACGATTACATCCACTACTGGAGCGGCGCGGCCCACGCGATCTATATGAAGCGTGGTGACGCGTGGCAGCCGGTGGCGGCGCTGACGAACGTCGATCACCTGTCCAAGGTGCTGCCCGATCTTCCGCTTGGCGATCGCGGGAAGGGTGACGGCGTCATCTGGAATGACCTGAACGAAGACGCGGCCGTCACCGTCGATGAATGCACGTTCGTGAAGCAGGGCTGGGCAATCAACGGCAACTGGGGTACCCGGCCGGGCGACGACCTGGTCTTCTACCTCGCCACGCGAGGCCGGCCGCAG
This sequence comes from Phycisphaerae bacterium, assembly GCA_037189665.1. Lineage (GTDB taxonomy): Bacteria > Planctomycetota > Phycisphaerae > Tepidisphaerales > Tepidisphaeraceae > BPJO01. Next base: position 47,104 of record JBBCIV010000038.1, read on the forward strand.
ACGGTGCGGTATGCGCCGACGAACTTCACCGCTAAAGGCGCGCCGATCTACGGTGAGTCGGGCATGTCGCTCACCGATCTTGCCGAAACCGGCGACTTCTACCCGCTGTCCGATCGCAACCAGATCTTATGTCTCAGCAACAAGGGCTATCCCGAGCCGACGACTGGCGTGGTGGCGTTCGAGGCATCGAGCGGGAAGAAGCTATGGTCGTATCCAAACCCGTTCCCCGGCGTTCACGGTTCTCACCGTGCGCCGATGCCACGGCCGGGCTTGATCATCGGACCGCTGAAGATCTGCGGCGTCGCCGATATCGGTGGCGAGGCGGGGAGCGTGTTCCTGCTTCGCGGCAATCTCGGACAGGACTTCGTGCTGACGACCGACGGCCTGTTCGTCGGCGCGCTCTTTCAGGACACGCGCCTGCCGGCCGAAGCGTTTGCGGAGAAGCTCGATCCCGGCACGCCGGTGGAGCAGTATTCGCAGGGCGGCGAGCCGTTCAACGGTTGGTTCGGGCGGCAGTCGGACGGCGTGGTTCGGATGGCGTGCGGCATGGGCAGCTTGTCGGGAATGGTCCTGCGCATGAACGGTCTGGAATCGATCCGCCGGTTTGATCCGGTCAAGGTGACCGTCACCGATGTGCAGGTCGCCACGGCCGCGCAGGAGCAAGCCGCACGGAAGGTGGCTGCCGGTGCGGATGAAAAGGTGTATGGCATTCGCCCGCTCGCCAGTCGTCCGACGATCGATGGAAAAACGCAGGACTGGCCAGCCGATCACCCGTCCGTATCGATCGGCCGCGAAGGATCGCCGGATCGCGCGATTGCAATGCTCGCCTACGATCAGGACAACCTATACGTTCGCTTTGATGTGCGTGAATCATCGCCTATGCGGAACGAGGGCAAAGACTTCACGCGCCTGTTCAAAACCGGCGACGCGGTTGACGTGCAGATCGGCATGGATGCTTCCGTTCGGGAAGGGCGCAGTCCGCCGCGTAAGGGCGACCTGCGGTTGATCTTCTCGATGTTCGAAGGCAAGCCTGCCGCGGTGGTCATGCAGCCGGTCGCTCCGGGTTTTCCGCGGCAGTCGAGGGTGACGTACACCTCGCCGGTCGGAGATCGCCGGTTTGATCGGGTGGACGTGCTGGCGGACGCGAACGTGGCGATCCAGAAGTCGAGCGAAGGATATGTCGTCGAAGCGTCGGTGCCGTTGAAATCGATCGGATTCGAACTATCGCCGGGCCAGAGCCTTCGCGGCGACCTCGGCTTCATTTCGTCCGATGCCGATGGACTGGTGAACGTTGCCCGCACGTACTGGAGCAACGCTGATACGAATCTGGTCAACGACCTGCCCTCCGAAGCGGCGATCAACCCGGCCGGCTGGGGCGAGTTTGTGGTGCAGGGGAAGTGAACGTGAACTGGAAAGGTAAAACTGTGCTGCCGAAGAAATCGCTGAGAGCCTGCCTTCTGGCCCTGGTGTTGATGCCGATCCTCGCCGCCGATCCCGCGCTGCCGCCGGGCGAGACGGCAACGATCAAGGCGTTGCGCGATCTGAAGTATGCCGACACGCCCGGCAAGGCCGGCCTCGTCGATCTGTACCTGCCGCGTACGCCTGACGCGACCCCACGGCCGGTCATCCTGTGGGTGCACGGCGGCGGGAATCTCAACGGCAGCAAGGACCGCTGCCCGGCCGCGCCGTTCGTCGATGCGGGGTTCGTCGTCGCGAGCATGAACTACCGGCTCATCCCGCAAGGCGGACTCTTCCCCGCGCAACTCGAAGACTGCAAGGGCGTCGTCCGCTGGCTTCGCGCCAACGCCGCCACTTATGGCATCGATCCTGAGCGCATCGGCGCTTGGGGCGCGTCGGCGGGCGGGCATCACGTGTCGCTGCTGGCGACGACCGGCGGCATCGAATCGCTCGAGGGCATGGTCGGCGGTAACCTTGATCAATCGAGCCGCATTCAGGCCGCGTGCGACTGGGCGGGGCCGACCGATATCAGCCAGTTCCAGTCGCAGATGGGGCCGGACAACGTCTACCAGGGCAAGCCGATCGACAAGTCGCCGATCGCGCGGTGGTTCGGCGGCATCGACAAGATGACGCCGGAGCGCATCGCGCTGGCGAACCCCATCACGCATCTCACGCCCGACGACCCGCCGATCCTCATCATGCACGGCGATAAAGATAACGTCGTGCCCGTCGGGCAAAGCCAGATCTTCGCCGACGCGCTGAAGGCCGCCGGCATGAAGCACGAGTTGAAGGTCGTCACCGGCGCCGGCCATAACATGAAGATGGACGAGCGCAAGGCCGTGTTGGAGTTCTTTCGACGGACGTTGCTCGGCGGCGGCGAATCGAAATAGCCTGCGTACGCATAATTGGAGCTGTGCATGAAAGTCTTTCGATCCGTGCGGTCGGCAACGGCGCTGTGCGCGGCGATCCTGCCGTGCGTGGTGCACGCGGGGCAAACTGAGTCGCGCATTCCGATCCGCTTCACCCTTGATGCGCCATCGCTCGTCACGCTGGTGATCGAGAATCCCGACGGCACGCGCGTTCGTAACCTCATCAGCGAAACCCCGTTCCCCGCCGGCGAGAACGTGGCGTGGTGGGACGGATTGGACGACCTGGCTCGCGATCCCCAAGCGGCGAAGCATGGCGTTTACAATATCCCCGGCAAGCCCGTCTTGCCGGGACGATACGTCGTGCGAGGCCTGGTTAACCCGGGCCTTACGGTTGCGTATGAACTCACCCCCTATACCAACGGCAAGCCGCCGTGGCGGTCGGCAGATCTGGGGAGCCAATGGCTGACGAACCATTCGGCGCCCAGCGACGTGTTGTTCCTGCCTCCGGGAAAAGCGCCGGTGCGCGAGGGCAGGCCGACGTCGGCAGGCGGGCAGGTGCTCGTTGCCAGTAAGGTAGCGGAAGGCGGCAGTGGGCTGGCTTGGCTGGACATGAATGCCGATAAGCTCTGGGGCCAGGCCTGGCTCGGCGGGGTGTGGACGGCGGCGTCGCATCTTGCGGTCGATCGGGGAACACGTCCCGTCCCGGGCGTCTATGCCTATGCGGCCGCGAGTTGGAAGGGGGACAAATACAACGGCAACATCGCCGAACTTCGGCTGCACAAATTGCTCGACGCCAACTCACGCGCGCAGGCGCCCAAGGACAAACGCATGGGCACCGGCGAGGACGCCGCGGTGCTCACGCCAACTTACAAGATACCTGCGCCGACTGCCGAAGTTGCCAGGCCGGCGCATCGCGATGAGGGGCCGGTGGAGATGAGCGGTCTGGCGGCACATGACGGGTTGATCGTCGTTTCGTTCAAGCACCTCGATCACCTGCTGTTCGTCGACGCACACAAGCAGGCCACCATCGGCACCGCCAGTCTGGCCGACCCTCGCGGCGCGACGTTCGATACAGTTGGCCGGCTGTACGTGATCTCGGGGACGAGGCTGCTGCGATTCGATCCTGCCGGATCTCGAGAGGCGGCCTTGCCGGCGCCACAGGTTTTGATCGATAGCGGCTTGGAAAACCCTCAGTACGTGTGTGTTGATTCGTCAGGCAACATTTACATCAGCGATTGGGGCAACAGCCATCAGGTGAAGATGTTCGCAGGGGATGGCAAGTTCATCCGCGCGTTCGGACGCGGCGGTGCGCCGCAGGTGGGGCCGTACGATCGCCGGCAGATGAGCCACCCCTCGGGCATGACGGTGGACGATCGCGGCCGGCTATGGCTGGCGGAGAACGACAAGACGCCCAAGCGCATCAGCACGTGGAACGTCGAAACCGGCGAGCTTATCAAGGCCTACTACGGCCCCTCCGCGTACGGCGGTGGCGGGGTGCTGGATCCGCTCGACAAGACGCGTTTCTTCTACGATGACGAAGGCGGCGCGACCGAGTTCAAACTCGATTGGAAGACCGGCGAGAGCGAGCCGGTATCGGTCTACTACCGCAGCGATCGCGACGAGACGGGGTTCCAGGGGCGATACACCGGCACCGCGCCAAGCTATCCGCTGCACCATCAGGGCAAGACCTATCTCACCAACGCCTACAGCGGTTCCACCAGCGGCCGGCGCAGCGTGACGATCTGGCGGCTCGACGGCGGGATCGCAAAGTGCGTCGCATCCGCGGGCAACACGCTGGACGCGCGCGGCCAGCTTCTTCCCGTGTTCGCCGATCCAGCAATGAAAGCGAAAATGCCTGAAGGGACGAACGCAGAAAAAGACTCGCTGCTGTTCATCTGGTCCGACTTAAACAACGACGGCAAACCGCAGGCCGACGAAACCGCCTTCAGAAAGCCCACCGGAAAGCTTACTGGGATTGGCGTGGGGTTCGTCAGCGTGAGCGATGACCTGACGCTATCGATCGCATACGTCGGCAGCGTGGCGATGCAGTTCAAGCCGGCGTCATACGCCGACGCCGGCGTTCCGCTCTACGACATCAACGCCGGCCGGACGCTTGCGACCGACGTGCAGTCGCAGGCCAGTTCGGGCGGCGGGCAGGTGTTGCCGGCGAGCGATGGATGGGTGGTCACCACCACGCCGCCCGCACCGCTGGCGCGCGAAAGCGTTGGTGGGGTGAAGGACGGGAAGCCGATGTGGTCGTACCCGAGCCCCTGGCCGGGGCTGCACGCGTCGCACATCGCGCCGATGCCGACCCAGCCGGGAGAACTGATCGGCACGACGCGCGTCCTCGGCAATGCGATACGCGTGGGCGATCCTTCCGACCTGGGCGATATCTGGGCGATCAACGGCAACAAGGGCAACGTTTACCTCCTCACCGTTGACGGGCTGTTCATCCAAACGCTCTTCGAAGACAGCCGCAATCGCTCCTGGGACGCCCCCGAGGCCATTCCCGGCATGGACGTCAGCCATCTAAGCCTGCAGGAGGAATGCTTCGGTCCCACTTGGACGAAGAATGCCGATGGGAACGTTTACATGCAGGCCGGCTTCAGTGGGCCGATCCTGCGGCTGGACGGGCTGAATCGGGTCCGCCGGATTGAGCTTGGGGCGATCGACGTTACACAACAGCAGTTGGTCGCGGCACAGCAGTGGAAGCTGGAGAGCGAGGCGTCGCGCCAGGCTGAAGCGAAAGGGCAGGCGGCATTGGCCGTGCCGATCGCTGCCGCCGCTCCGAAGGTGGATGGGAAGCTCGACGACTGGAATGACGCGACGTGGGCTCAGATCGACCAGCGGCTCGACAAGGTCGGCAACTTCGGCAAACGGCCGGCGATCACCGACGCGGCATTGCGAATCTCAGGCGATCGCCTGTATGTCGCGCTTCGCACCAATGATGACAAGTTGCTGGTCAACTCCGGCGAATCGCTTCAGAACCTTTTCAAGACTGGCGGGGCGATCGACCTGATGTTCGCCACCGATCCGAAGGCCAAGCCCGACCGCCGCGCCGCGGCCGCAGGCGATGTGCGGCTGCTGGTGGCGCAGGTGGGCAAAAAGACGACCGCCATGTTGTATCGGCCGGTCGTCCCCGGCGCGAAGGGCGACGGTATCGAGTTCGCCTCGCCGTTGCGGTCAATCCGGTTCGACGCCGTCGACGATGTGAGCGACCAGGTCGAGCTGGCCGTCAGCTCGACGGCCGACCAGAACACGAAGATCGTCTCCGCACGCTACGAGCTGTCCGTTCCCCTGAAGACCCTCGGCTTGCGCCCCTCGCCCGGCCAATCGCTTGGCGGCGACATCGGCGTATTGCGCGGCAACGGCTTTTCCACCCTCCAGCGCGTCTACTGGAGTAACAAGTCTTCCGGCCTCGTGAGCGACATCCCCAGCGAAGCCGAGCTCATCCCCCGTCTATGGGGTACGTTCCAATACGGCGGAAGTGCCAGGTAAGGTGCGGCAGGCTTGGCCAAATCCCTTACGCTACCACCCGGGCGGACGGCATTGATGGGTGCTTGTCTGGCCGTCGTTTTCGGATATGATACTCCGCTCGCTTTGCGAGGCACTGTAGCTCAGTTGGTAGAGCAAGGGATTCATAAGCCCTGGGTCGCCGGTTCGAGTCCGGCCGGTGCCACTGGTTGAATTCGCCCCGGTTTTGCCGGGGCGTTTTCGTTTTCCGCGTCCGGGGTCTTCGATGATCGACAAAAGGCAGATCGCGCGGTTTCCCGCGCGATCACCTGCATTTATCCCCGCCTTCCGTCGCCGGCGAATATGCCGGTTGGGTTGGGTATCAAGGTTACTTGGTCTCGAACGCGGTGTTGGTCAGCGCGTGATACGCTTCCATGCCGTGTTCGCCGATGTCGAGGCCCTCGGTTTCCTCGGCGGCACTGACGCGAATGCCCACGGCGACCTTGAGGATGCCGAAGACCGCCAGCGACAGCACGAATCCCGTAACGCAGATCACGACGGTGCCGATGAGCTGAGTAACGATGCCCGGCGAGCCATCGGGATACAGCTCCCTGATGGCGGCCGAGTCGCCGAAGATGCCGACGGCGAGCGTGCCGAAGATGCCGCACACGCCGTGGACGCTGATCGCGCCGACCGGATCATCGATGCGGAGCTTATCGAAGAACAGCACCGCGAAGACGCACAGCGTGCCGGCGATCGCGCCAACCAGGATGGCGAACGGCGGCGAGATCACATCCGCGCCGGCGGTGATGCCGACGAGCCCGGCGAGAATGCCGTTCAGCGTCATCGAAAGGTCAGGCTTGCCGAAGACGAGCCAACTGGTGGTCAGGCCCAGCACGCCGCCGGCACAGCCGGCGAGGCCGGTGGTCACGAACACGTAGCTGACGGCGGCCTCATCGGCGCTGAGCACCGAGCCGCCGTTGAAGCCGAACCAGCCGAGGAACAGGAGCAGGGCGCCGGCGGTCGCCAGCGGCATCGAGTGACCCGGGATCGGGCTCACCGAGCCGTCGGCCCTGAACTTGCCGACGCGCGGTCCAAGCAGGAGCACGCCAGCCAGCGCGGCAAAGCCACCAACGCCGTGAACCACGCTCGAACCGGCGAAGTCATGGAAGCCCATCTCGTTCAGCCAGCCGCCGCCCCATTTCCACGAGCCGGTGATCGGATAGCAGAACGTGACGAAGATCGCCGCGAAGATCAGGAAGGGCAGGAGCCTCACACGTTCGGCGACCGCGCCGGACACGATCGTGACACAGGTGGCGGCGAACATCGCCTGGAAGATGAAGTCCGTGTAAGCCGTGTAGCTGCCGTCATAGTAGGCGGCGGTCTTGCCGGCCTCATCGACCGTAAACGGCGCGCCGAAGGCGAAGAAGTTCGTGATCGTCCAGTCGCCGGGATACATCGCGTTGAAGCCCCAGGCGAAGTAAGACAGCACGCCGATGCAGATGACGGCGACGTTTTTCGTGAGGATGTTCACGCAGTTCTTCGAGCGGCACAGGCCGGATTCGAGGCAGGCGAAGCCCAGGTGCATGAGGAATACCAGCGCAGCGCCGATCAGGATCCAGATGTTGTTCGTGCGGTAAACCCCGGCGTCGATGAAGCTCAAATCGTTGGCCCTCAGATCGCCGGGCTTGCCCGAGGCAACGATGGAGACATCGCTCATCTTGCCGTCTTTATCGATGGACGCGGCGAAGAGGGTCGGGTTGGTTTCGACGAGCCCGCCGGGGAAGTTCTTCACGATCGTGCCTTCGACGACGGCCGACTTCGAGCCGTCCTCGCCAGCTTCGGCTTCGCCGATCGCGGTTTTGAGGGCCTCGGTGTCGTAGAACCACTCGACGGTCATCTCGCCCTTGGCGGTCGAGACGGGCTTGGGAGCTTCCTCTGCCGCCATCGCCGCTTTCGCGCCGATCAGGCAACAAAGACATGCCGCCAGCCCCGCGAGGAACCAAGGCCTGAAAAGAGATGATCGATTTTGCATAGAGGTGTCCACCTGTGTGAGGGATTTAACGACGTACAACGGTCCCACCGCGGGGCGTATATCTTGCAGAAAAAGCCGGCCGTCTGGATTTCCCGGACGGCCGGCTGGGCAATGCGGCACTAACGAGAACGCGTATTCTGACTTCGCGACAACCGAGCGCGGGATTACGCGTCGATCGCCGAGAGGTTGTAGCCCGTTTCGCCGTGGAGGGCGACGTCGACGCCTTCCTCTTCGGTGCGTTCTTCCACGCGGAGGCCGATCGTCTTCTTGATGATCAGGGCGAGGACGAACGAGGCCACGAAGGCGAACACGGTCGCGATGATCAGGCCGATGAACTGCTTGCCGACCTGGTCGCCGCTGGCGAGGACCGGACGGACGGCGAAGGCGCCGACGAGGATGGCGCCGAGCGCGCCGCCGATGCCGTGGACGCCGAAGGCATCGAGCGAGTCATCGTACTTGAAGACCTTCTTGAGCTGGCAGCCGAAGTAGCACACCGCGCCGCCGATCAGGCCCAGGATGAGGGCGCCGAAGGGGGTGACGTGGCCGGCACACGGGGTGATCACGACCAGACCGCCGACCACGCCCGAGGCGAAGCCGAGGATGGTGGGCTTGCCGTCCTTGAGCCACTCGACGATCGTCCATGACAGGGCGGCAGCGCCGGCGCAGATCGTGGTGGTGGCCAAGGCGAGAACCGCGGTGCCGTCGGCGGCGAGGGCGGAGCCGGCGTTGAAGCCGTACCAGCCGAACCACAGCATGCCGGCGCCGACGAGGGTCAGGCCCAGCGAGTGCGGGGGCATCGGCTTCTTGAGGTAGCCGGTACGCGGGCCGACAACCAGGCACAACGCCAGACCCGAGACGCCGGCCAGCACGTGCACGACCGTACCACCAGCGAAGTCAAGCGCGCCCAGCTGGAACAGGTAACCGTTCGCGTTCCAGACCATGTGGGCCATCGGGCAGTAGACGAAGATCGACCAGATCGAGAGGAACAACAGCAGCGGGCCGAAGCGGACGCGTTCTGCCACGGCGCCCACGATCAGGGCGGGGGTGATGATCGCGAACATGCCCTGGAACATGGCGAACAGGAGTTCCGGGATGCTGCCGGAGAGGCCTTCCCACGAACCGCCGGTCACCTCGCCGTCTACGACGGTCGGCGTGCCGAACTTGCGGAGGCCGGCGAGGCTCGGGTCGAACGACAGGAGGCTGGTCGTCGTGCCGTCCTCGGCCTTGCCGAGGGAGATGATGACGTTGCTCGACCCGTCTTCGTTTTCCGCCGGGGCGAAGGCGATCGCGTAGCCGACCAGCACCCAGATCACGCCGATCACGCCGGTGCAGATCATGACGTTGAGGAAGGTGTTGAGCACGCTCTTGGCACGGACCATGCCGCCGTAGAACAGCGCGAGGCCGGGCAGCATGAACAGCACCAGTGCAGCCGACGTGAGCATCCACGCCACATTGCCGCTGTCGAGCGTCGGGGCCTCTTCCGCGACCGCTTCGGCCGCAGGCGCGGTTGTCGGAGCTGCCTCCTGCGCCCATGCACCCGAGCTACAAGCGAACAACACTACGCCCAGCACCAGGGCTGGAAGCCAACACCGCCGAATCAGTTTCGATACATGTTCCATACGAGCATCCACCTGAATGAAGGATTGCCTGCGCCCGGGCCGAAAAGTGAGGTGTGGCCGCTGCGCAAACAGATCCAGTCGTCTGACGTGTCCAAGAAAGCGACTACGCTTTCTTCCCATTGACACAAACTGCTCAAATCGCCTCTCACAAACGCCATGCCAATGTCCCGCAAATGTCCCCTCAACCCCGCTGTCCGCACGACTATCGGGCTTTTGACTTCATTATGAGGCTCCGGTGGATTTCTAATCGTCGGAACCCCTGCGCTAAACTTGGGCAGCTCGTCCGCTGGATTGTTTACGTGGTGCGCTAATCAGCAGCGGCCGATCGATGGCAGATGAACTCGGGGTTTTCTTATATCGAGAATGGTCAAAATAAGAGGTTCAACGCGGATTCTGATAGCCTGCTCGACGCGATGATTTACCTGAAATCTTGTGGCTTATCATCTTTAAGTCGTTAATTGATAATAATATATGGAAAAATTGGGTTCGTTTGGCCAAATTCCGTATCTGACGTGTGATAAGCCATGCAGGGGAAGGAAAACGAAGTGAATTGGGTTCGTTCGGCCGTTTATGCCGCGCGCTCCGTGGGCAGGGAGAAGGCAACAGCATGCGATTTTTAGCCCGATTATGTATTTGAGGCGCTTTGTGCCTCAAACTGGGGATGGGTGTGTCCCTAGGTGATCAGAAATGAGGCAGTTTGCGAAGGATATGCGAACAAATTGCGAACATCAACTATAATGTGTCGCCGGAGCAGATGGGGTCGCAACGACGCCATGCCGGTTCAAAGCGCGACTGACCGTCGCGTTAACCTATAACTCGCGCACTTTCGCGACGGCGGCGACGCGGGTTTCGACGTTGAGTTTGTCGAGCAGGCGTTCGACGTGTTTGTGGACGGTTCTCGGGCTGGTGCCCAGAATGCCGGCAATGTCGCCGTTGGTTTTGCCTTGGGCGATCCACTGCAGCACTTCCGCCTCTCGCTTCGTAAGCCCCGCGGCAATCAGCGCGCCGGGTCGCACGGCAGCGGGATCGGGCTCGAGGACGAGGGTGTGCCGGCCGGGACGGGGCGAGCCGGCCCACCGCGCGATCAGCACGTTCGTGCCATTGTTGTAAGGCAGGCTGATGCGATTCACCGTCGGTCGTTCGTCGATGGGGCGCGAGAGGAGATAGTTGAACCACCGCAGGATCGCCGGCGGCAATGTCCGGGGCGCATCGATCGACGGGATGAACTGCCTGAGTAATTCCTCGGCGCGCGTCGAGATCGAGAGAATATGGCCTGCGCCATTCAGAAGCAGGACGCCCAATCCCACGTGCTGCGCCGCTGCCGTCAGCGCGGCGCGCTCGTCTTCCAGTCGCGTCAGCAACTCCGCGTTCTGAAACGCCTGCGACAAGTGCCGTCCCAGCAGATCCAGCAACCCGCGTTCGGCGCTGGTGAACGTGCACGATCCGCGGTTGACGACCGCGCCAATCACGCTGCCGCCGGCGGACGAAACCGTCACCGCCATCTGCTTTCGCACGCGCATGAGCTGGTAGAGATCCGTATAGATGCCAAGCGACTCGAACTGGCGCTGGCCGACGAAATCGGTGATCTGCCTGGCGGAGGTATCGCCCGTCTTCAAGTAGTGCTGCACGATGGGGTGTTCGTGCAGGAACCGGCCCATGCGTTCCGATGCCTCTTCCGCCGGCATTGCCGGCACGTCGAGCACGCCAACGATACGCCTTCGGGCGGGGTTGACCTCGGTATAGGAGGTGATGTCCGAGTCGATCACCATGCGCATCACGCGCATGACCTTCTCAGGAAATCCGTCGAGCGTGACGGGCTGATAGAGTTCGGCCAGGACGTCCGAGAGGGCTTTCGTTGTTTTGCGAAACCGCATCAAGTGCACTTCCCAACGTCGAGCACACAAAAAACTATACCCTGCGGCAAGGTTAACCAGCGCTCGATCGGGGCGTCAAACGTTTATTTATTGCGGGGGTAACGCGCAGCCGGGCTGTGCGGGGACGGAGTCGAGCGAAGACGCGAAGGGACGAAGGCTGACACGAAAGAAGAGGTGAAGGTGATCTCCTTCGTGGCCCTCTTCGTTTTTTCGTGACGTCGTGTCTCTGGCGATCCGTCCGTTCGGTCAGGCCAGCCATTCGTCGGTTTCGCGATAAAGGATAACGTAATCGCGAGGAAGTTCCGGGTATTCCCAGTGTCCGCCGTTGCGGGCGACGAGCTTTTTCTCGCCGGGGATGGCGTTGTAGACGCTGTATTGTCCCGGCGGGGGGACGGCGGGGTCGAAGCGGGCGCAGCCGACCAGCGTGGGCTGCTTCATGAACCGGGCTGCGGTGGCGGCATCGAAGTATTGGAGGACGGGCATGACGTCGTGCCCGCTGAGGTGCAATTTTCGCACGGCCTCGCCCGACCCCACGCACTGGCACTGGAGGCGCAGCGGATGGTTGCCAAAGCTCGGCACGTCGAGCATCACCCGGCGGACGCGGCCGTCCCACGGCATCGCCAGCGCTCCGATCCCGCCGCCAAAGCTGCCGCCGGTGTAGTCGATGCGGTGGCGTAGATCGGGGAAGAGCTCTCCGGCGACCTTCACCGCCGCCCACAGGTCGGCGGCGTTGCCGAGGTGGACATAGGTATCGCGCGACTCGATGCCGGCGATCACGTGCTTGCCGCTCTCGTTGGCGGGCAGGTCAGGCTGGATGGAACGATGAAACCCGCGTTTACAAAGCTGGAGCCGGATGACGGGCTTGGCGTGCCCGCCCAGGTCCGGCACGGATCGTCCGCCGTACCCGTGGCCTACAACTTCGACGCGGTTCGGCGCGACTTTCGTCGGCTTGATCAGCCATCCGCCCAGCCGTACCGGCGGGGCTCCGTTGAGGCCCAGGGCGTCGAAATCGATCTCGACGACTTCGATGTCGTCACGCTTGGTCTCGATGGCCTGGCCAAGTTTTACGTTGATCGGCACATCGAGCGCCCGCGCAAACGCCGTCCGCCAAAAGGCTTCGAAATCCTTCGGCGGCTCGGGCGGGACGATTCTCAGCAACGCAGGTTCGTCGTACCCATAGGTGGGATCAAACGGCAGGGAATGTTCAAACAGCATAATATTAGGGCCGCAAGTGTTGCGTGAGGGAGCATCGCGGTCAACCGTTGCGCGAAATCCTCTTCGTCGCATGCCTCTGGTTTCTCCCCCCATCGGGGGAGGTTGGGAGGGGGCGAGCACGTCAGAAACCCGTTACTTGTTCGGGCTGCGGCCATCGCTCGGCCTCCTCCGGAGGGGAGGAGTAAGGGCGGCACTCAGCCCTTAATGACCGCCAGGGCGCGGCTTTTCTTCACCGGCACCTCGGCCACGAGGTCATAGGCTTTGTAGTCGGTGAGCTTTGCCGACACGATCTCGCCCGGGGCGTGCTTCTGCTTCGATGCCACGAAGACGACGCTGTCGATGTCCGGCGCTTGGCCCTGATGACGCGCCACGTATACCCCGCCATCGGCGCGGCGGGACTTGGTCGATTCGTCGCGGTGGGCGCGTTCGATCATCACTTCGGCCGTATCGCCCATGCGGGCTTCGTTGCGGGCGAAGACGATGTCCTGCTGCGCCAGCATCAGCTCTTCGACGCGCTGCTGTTTCACTTCATCGGGCAACTGCCCGTCCATGCGGCCCATCGGCGTGCCCGGTTCGGGCGAGTAGGGGAAGACGCCCATGTGCTCGAACCCGTAGTCCTTCACGAACTGCACTAACTCTTCGTGCTCGGCCTCGGTCTCGGTCGGACTGCCGGCGATGAAGGTGGTGCGGATGGCGATGCCGGGCACCCACTTCTGCAGCTTGTCGAGCAGCGTGGTGATCTCCTTCCGCGTGACGCGACGCTTCATCAGCGTCAGCAGGCGGTCGCTGATGTGCTGCAGCGGCATGTCGATGTACTTCACGACGCGGGACGAGTCGGCGATCGTCTTGATCATGTCGTCGGTGAAACAGCTGGGATACGCGTACATCAGGCGAATCCAGGCGACGTCGCGCGGAGCCTGTTTGTCGAGTGTTTTCAGCAGTCCGGACAGGCCGGCGGCGTAGCCGATGTCGGTGCCGTAGCTGGTGGTGTCCTGTCCGATGAGGTTCAACTCCGCAGCCCCGTCCGCAGCCAGTTCGCGGGCTTCGGCGAGGATCTGCTCGAGCGGCTTGCTCCGCATGGGCCCGCGAATGCTCGGGATGGTGCAGAAGGAGCAGCCCTGGTTACAGCCTTCGCTCATTCGCAGGTAGGCGTAGTGGCGGGGGGTAAGCCGCAGTCTTGCGCGATCGTCTTCGAAGACCGCAAGCCGACTGCCCTTGGTCTGCTTTTCAGAAGCCGTTTCCAGGCCTTGGGCCCGGGCGAGTTCGTTGCTCAGGTCGTGATATTTGCCGAGGAAGTGCCCGTGGTCTTGCCTCGGATTCTCCTTGCCGCGCACGGCTTCAACGATGTGTTCGCGGTCGAAGACGCCGACGAGGCGATCGATGCCGGGGGCGGCGTCGAGGAGCTTGGTTTTGTGACGCTGGACGAGGCAGCCGGCGACGATGACGCGCTTGCAGTGGCCGGCCTCCTTCAAGGCGATTGCGTCGTTGATCTCGCGCATCGATTCTTCCTTCGATGCCTCGAGAAAGCCACAAGTGTTGATGACGATGGCGTCGGCCTGCTCGGCGTGAGGGGTGATCGCCAGCCCGTCTGCGGCAAGAAGCCCCAGCATGCGCTCGCTGTCCACGAGGTTTTTCGGACAGCCGAGGCTGACGAACGCGACCGACTCGATCTTCTTCGATTTAGATGCCATGACCCACGCTGCGATTAACAGCGTTCCTTAACAAAATGCAAACAATGATCCGGATGGCGATTATACCAGACCGCAATTTCCTAGTAGACCCTGTCGAAATCGCAAGTGGTTGTCAATTCGCTACTTGTGCGCAAAATTTGCAGCGTGGCGGATGGCCCGGTAACATACGTTCACATATGCCAGTTCGTGCAAAGGCCAAGCGTTCGACATCCCGTCGGCGGACCGTAATGGTCCCCACCCGTCCGGCCCCGAAGGCGACACCGCAGAAAACGGTATCCCATAAGCCGAAGATGGTGGAGACAAAGGCCAAATCACCTTTTATCCCTCCAAAGCCAGCGCCCGTCAACCCCGTGGCGTCGGCGATGAACAAGGCGAACAAGTTCCTTCAGACCTTGTCCGACTACGAAAAGCTGCGCATCGTGCGTTACAACACAGATAACTTTGATTTGGATCGCATGCGAACGTTGCTCAAGAAGCTGGGCAACCCCCAGGACGCGTTCCGCAGCGTTCACCTCGCCGGCACCAAGGGCAAGGGCAGCACTGCGACCATGATCGCGTCGATGCTCCAGGCCTGCGGCTACCGCGTCGGGCTTTACACCAGCCCGCACCTGGTCGACGTCCGCGAACGCATCGTCGTCAACGGCGAGCAGATCCCCGCGGCCGAGTTCGCCCGCATCACCAAGCTGGTCGAGCCGATCGCCCAGAAGATGAAGCCGCTGCCGACCTATTTCGACGCGCTCACCGCGATCGCTTTCAAGTACTTCGCCGAGCAGAAGGTCGACATCGCCGTGGTCGAAACCGGCCTGGGCGGACGTCTGGACAGCACGAACGTGCTGAAGCCCGAGGTCACCGCGATCACCTCGATCAGCAAGGACCACATGGCCCAGCTCGGCTACACCCTCGCGAAGATCGCGGAGGAAAAGGCCGGCATCTTCAAGCCCGGCGTGCCTGCCGTTACCGTATTGCAGGACCCGTCGGTCGAGCCCGTCCTCCAGCGCGTGGCGCAGAAGGTCGGGGCGCCGCTGGACATCTGCGGCAAGACGATCGAGTTCAGCTATCGGTTTGAGTCGTCCCGCATGCTGGGGCGGCACAATCGCGTTTGCCTGACCACGCAGACCAGCAAGTTCGAACACTTGGCGGTCCCGCTTTTCGGCGAGCACCAGGCGATCAACTGCGGCCTGGCGCTGGCGGTGATCGACAAGCTCAAGACCCGCGGTATTCCGATCGACGATGCCAAGGCGATGGAAGGCCTCGCCAAGACGACCATCGAAGGTCGCATGGAAGTGGTCAACCAGACGCCGCGCGTGATCGTCGACGGGGCACACAACGCCGCCAGCATCGACGCGATGATGAAGGCCATCGGCCAGCACATCCCGTACGACTCGATGATCGTCATCTTCGGCTGCTGCGGCGACAAAGACGTCGACGGCATGCTCGAACGCATCACGTCCGGCGCGGACAAGGTCATCTTCACCAAGGTGAACTCCATCCGCTCGGCCGACCCGAACGAACTGGCGGCGCGGTACGTCGAGCTGTACGGGAAGATGGCCCAGGTCGCCGACACGCTGCAGGAGGCGCTCAGCATCGCCAACCGCGCCGTGACGAAGGAAGACCTGATCTGCATCACCGGCAGCTTTTACCTCGTCGGCGACGCGAAGAAGCACTTCGCCGCCGGCTACCCGACGCTGCCGCAGGTGACGCCGCTTCCGTAAACAAGGCGGTTGAAACCGCGGATGAACGCAGATGAACGCAGATTAGTCATATGGCTGATCTGCGTTTTTCTTTGAGATGGGCACGACCGAAACCATCCTCTTCTGGGCCTACGTTGCGGCAGGTCCGTGCGCCTGGCTGGCGTTCGCGTATCTCATCTCGGTGGGGCGCGAGCGAATGACCAAGCTGCGGAAGTCGAAGGCGGGCTTGCCCGAGAACCCGCCGCTGGTGTCGATCCTCGTGCCGGCCAAGGACGAGGGTGCGCATATCCGCACCTGCATCGAACGCGTGATGGGACAGGACTACCCGTCGTTCGAACTCATCGCCGTCAACGACCGATCGGCCGATGACACCGGGGCCGTGCTCGACGCTGTAAAGGCGACGCGCGCGTTGCCCGGCACCGCCGGCGCGACGATGCGCGTCGTCCACATCGACCACCTTCCGGCCGGGTGGCTCGGCAAATGTCACGCGCTGTATCGCGGCGCCGAGCACGCGGCCGGGGAGTGGCTGTTCTTCGTCGATTCAGACGTGAAACTCCAGCCCGACGCGCTCTCGAAAATGCTGGCCTACGCCCTCGACCGCAAGGCCGACGCGATTAGCATCACCACCACCGTTGAAACCGAGCATTTCGTCGAACGGCTGATGCTTCCGCTGCTCGCCGCGACGTGGGCGACGATGTTCGCCGCCGACCAGACGAACGAAGATTCGCAGCCGGAACGTGCCGTCGCGAACGGGCAGGTCTTCCTCATCCGCGCCGAGGCATACCGCAAGGTGAACGGCCACGAGGCGGTGAAAGATCGTATCGTCGAAGACGTGGAGCTGATGCGCACGCTCAAGAAGGCCGCGTTCAAAACCCGCTTCCTCGCCGGCCGGCATCTGGCGAGCACGCGGATGCACACGCACCTGCGGCAGATGTTCCACGGCTGGGCCCGCATTTTCGCCGGCACGGGGCGAGGGCGAGCCCTGCCGATGATCGGCGCGATCGCGTTCCTGTTGATCTGCGTGCTCGGCCTGTACGTCGCCGGCGCTTGGGCGATCGCCTCCGCGTCATGGCAGTGGGGCGTGGCCGCGGGGGCGCACTTCGTATTGATGACGGTGGTTCTCGGCTTCGTTTGGTTTTGGACCGGCAACTCGCCGGCGTACGCGCTGCTGATGCCGATCAGCGCCCCAATCGAGATCGCCATCCTCGGCTTCAGCATTCGCCGTGCGCTTAAAGGGCAGATCGAGTGGCGCGGGTCGCAGTTATCGCTTCGTGAAACGGCGTAAGGGCAGGGGTCGCGAGCGTGCATATTCCGACGCACATTCTCAGTGGCTGGGTCATCGGGAACTGTTTTCCCTTGAGGCCGCGCGAACGGCTGGCCTGTATGATTGCTGGAACGGCGCACGACCTTGACGGACTCGGCATTGTCTTCGGGGATGACCTCTACCAGCGCTGGCACCACGTCGCCTTCCACGGCCTCTCGTTTTGCACGCTGCTGGCAGCGATCCTGAGCGCGTTATTCGTTAATGGGGTCAAACGGCGGTTGCTTTGCGGCCTGTTGTTCGTTGCGATCGGTCACGTGCATCTGCTGATGGACTACTTCGGCTCCGGGCCCGGCTGGCCGATCGTGTATTGGTATCCGTTCAGCGAAGTGCGGTATGTGAACTGGAATAGTTGGGAACTTTCCAGTTGGCAGAACATCACTGCCGCCGGTGTGATGCTGGCGTTGACGGCGCTGATCGCGATCCGATGGAAACGCACCCCGCTCGAGGCGTTGATGCCATCGCTCGACGCAAAGCTCACTCACCGCCGGCCCGCGTAGTGCCTCCCGATCATTGCGAAGGCGGCGCGGCCGATGTAGGACTGTGACGCCATGCTCGTTGTCGAGAACCTGCCTTACTATCGCGTGCCGCCCGATGCTTATGCCGCAGAGCGATGTACGATCAGCATCGATCGCCCGGCCGCTGACGGGCATCCGGTGTTCGTCTACTTCCACGGCGGGGCGCTGGAGACGGGCGGGCGGGATGAGGGAGATGACTTCGTCGGCAGGATGATAACAGAGGGCTTCGGCGTTGTCCGTGCGCATTACAGGCTAAGCCCTCGCGCGCGTTGTCCGGATTACCTCCACGACGCTGCCGCTGCTGTCGCGTGGACGCTGGAGAACATTCGTCACTACGGCGGCAACCCGCGCAAAGTCTTTGTCACCGGCCACTCCGCCGGCGGATATCTGGCAGCGATGGTTTGCGTGGCGGAGCAGTTTCTTGCTGGCGCGGGGCATCATCCACGAGAGATCCTCGGCTGCATTCCGTCGTCGGGACAGATGCTGACGCATTTCACCATCCGCAAGGAACGCGGCATTCCGATCGCACGGCCGGTAATCGACGAATTTGCTCCGCTGCATTACGCACACGAGGCGAGGATGCCGATGTTGCTGATCACCGGTGCTAACGACATGGCAGCGAGGGTTGAGGAGAACGCGCTGATGCACGCCGTTTGCCTGTCCGCGGGCCACGATGCGCAACTGCTCGTCGTGCCTGGCCGCGATCACCACACCATCCATCATCACTGGGCCGATCCCGCCGACCCCGTCGCCATCACAACGCTGGCGTTCGCACGGCGGCTGCTTGCTGAGCAGCAGACGAAGGTGTGAAGGCGCGACATCGGAGATGCGATGTCACGGGGAAACAAAGAGGGCAACGCGAACGAAGTCGCCTTCAACTCTTCGCGTCTGCCTTCGTTTCTTCGAGCCTTCGCGACTCCAGTTCGCGTCGCGCGGCCACGTCGAGAAATGTTGATCAGAGCGGCAACTTCCGCGCAGTGGAGAGAAATGCGTCGTAGTTCTGCTTCGTTTCGGTGAGCGAATCGCCGCCGAATTTTTCGAGCAGGGCGCGGGCGATTTCAAACGCGATCACGTTTTCCATGATGCACGACGCGGCCGAGATCGCGCTGATGTCGGAACGCTCCCAGCCGGCCTCGCTGGGCTGTTTGTTGGCCAGGTCGATCGAACGAAGCGGCTTCCCGAGCGTGCTGATCGGCTTCATCGCGCCGCGCACCACGACGGGCATGCCGTTGGTCATGCCGCCTTCGAGCCCGCCGGCGTTGTTGGTGGTGCGGACGTAGCCGAGGCTGGGGAGGTCCTTCTGCGAATCGTCGTAGAAGATCTCGTCGTGCACCTTCGAGCCGGGCAACTCCGCCACGCCGAAGCCCATGCCGATCTCGACCCCTTTGAAGGCCTGGATCGCGCCGACCGCGCCCATGATGCGCCCGTCCAGCCGGCCTTCGATGGTCATCGACGAGCCGAGCCCGACCGGGCAGCCGAACACGTGACACTCGACGATCCCGCCGGCGGTATCCTTGGCGATCTTGGCGCTGTTGATGAACTCTCGCATCGCCGCAGAGGCGGCTTCGTCGGGGCAGTAGAGGTCGGAGGCGTCGCGCAATTGACGCAGCTTTTCGGCGATCGCAGTGCCGTGGCGCGTCGCGCTTTCGATATTGTCGATCAGGTCGATCTTCGCCCGCGATTCGCCCACTTGGCGTACGAATCCGACGACCTCGATGCCGAACTGCTTAAGCAGCGATCGCGTCAGCGCGCCGGCGGCGACGCGGGCGGCGGTTTCGCGGGCGCTGGCGCGTTCGAGGGTTTCGCGGCAGTCGGTGGTGAGCCACTTGATGGAGCCGGCGAGGTCGGCATGGCCGGGGCGCGGGCGGGTGAGCGGGGGGGTCTTGGCGGGGTCGTCGAGGCGGTAGTCCTTGTTGGGGATCAGCATCGTGATCGGCGAGCCGATCGTCCTGCCCACGCGCGTGCCGGTGAGGAATTCGACGCGGTCGGTCTCGATCTTCTGCCGCCCGCCGCGCCCGTAACCGCCTTGTCGGCGCTGGAGTTCGAGGTTGATCAGGTCGGCGTCGATCGTCACGCCCGCGGGCATGCCTTCGACGAGGGTGATGAGCGCCTTGCCGTGGGATTCTCCCGCGGTGCGGTAACTGAGCGTGGCCATGGTCTGTGCGATCTTACTGGTTTAGTCACCATCTCGAAACGCGAAGGAGCGAAGAGACGAAGAAATACACTGTGGCGACGAACCCTTTGATGTAGCCGCGACGCCTGCGCCATCCATTGGTTCTTCTGCGGATCGAATGGGCGACGCAGGCGTCGCAGCTACGCTTAAAGGGCACATCGCTATGCCAGGTCATCGACCGGTCAACGACGCCGGTATTGTCATATCAGTTGGTTTGGAACTGATATGATAATTAAGGCATAAACGGGCTGCCCGGCGAGCGGGGCGGCGCCTTGTTGTTGGACGGCGTCTCGCCGTCGGCGCGGGTGTATCCGACGCGATGGGCGACGTTGTCGGCGTTGAACCAGTTGTCCAGCACGTTGGACGATCGCAGTTCCTCGCCTCGCAGCATCGCTTCGGTTTGCGCGAACGCCATCTGTTCGAAGTCGGTGTTGATGAACGTCTTCAGCGCGAACAGTTCCACCGCCGCCACCTTATTGAAGCGCTGGGCCTTCACGATCTCGCGACGCGGCAGCTCCGACTCGCTCTTGAGCCCGCGCTGGAGGTCGAAGATCGGCTCGGTCAGCGCGTCGGCGTAGGCGTCGGTGAGCGGCGCGCCGGGGATGCGGAGATTGCCCTGCCCGAACCAGTCGGTCGTGTAAACCACCTGGCTGAGCGACGCGAGTCCTGATTCCTTCGCCTTTGCCAGCGCGGCTTCCGCCGCCTCGACCGCCTTGGCGAACGCGTTCTTGCGTTTCACGTCCTTAATGAGCTGGTCGCGCACGTCGTTCATCAGCGCCGGGGCGTGCGAAGGGTCGGCCTCCACTACGCGAACGATGTACGTCGCCGCCTGATCCGAGAACGAACGCGACGGCTGGAGCAGGTCGAGCCGGCCGGGCATGCCATCGGCGCTGTTGACGAACTGCTTGACGTTCTTGAATAGATACTGCGCCGCGAACGTGCCACGTTCGGCCGGGGGGCCGTCGGTCGCGATCGCCAAGCCGATGCCCGGCTTGCCGCGCAGCTCGATCTCGCTGAGCAGCGAGCCTTCGTTGACGACGGCGACGGTCACGTGCTGGCGCCGTTGCACCTCGTCGCGAACCTTCAGCAGGTATTCGTAGCTGCCGATCTTCACGTCGCCGGCAACGGTGCTGTCGGCGATCTTCTGCGTGGCGGGGGGCGTGTTCTTCTCGGCGGCCTTGGTGTAGTCGTCGTTCAGGCGCTCGGTGATCAGGTTGGCGATCGTGCGACGCTTGGCGTCGATGAGCGGCCTGCGGAGCGCTTCGTAAACCTTGTCGCTGACCGACTCGAACGCCGGCTTCACCGGCGCCGTTGCCGGCTGCGTGCTGGCGGGCTGGGTGGACGGGTCGGGCTCGGGCGGGAGGAACTGGCTCCAGTTCTTATCGAAGTAGACGCGGGCGTCTTCCTCCCACGCGAAGTCGTCCTTCGATTTCACGACCGCGGCCTCGACTTCGCTGGCGGGGATGACAAAGTACTGCACCTTGATGCGGTCCGGCACGCGGTAACCAAAACCAAAGGGATTCTTGTTTGGATCGATCGTGCCAGCGGGGGTGGACGAGAAGGCCTCGAACTGGAGCTTGAGCTCGTCCTCGGTCGGCTCGCCGATCTGGGCGAGGTATTCGTCGGCGTCGAAGATCGCCAGTCGGGCCTTCACCTGCTGGGCTTGTTCGGCGAGCGACTGCTCGATCATCGGCCTGCTGATCTTGACCCGGCCGAGCGAGCGGAAGAACTGGTCGCGCACCGCGAGGCCAAGCCGAACGCTCTGGCGATAGTCTTCGCGCATCTTCTCGTTGGTCAGCGGACGCAGGACGAGGTTCGGGTTCCTCTGCGTGATGACCTGCGGGTTGGCCTGCGAGGTGAAGAACGAATCGACTTCCGGTTCGCTGGCGGCGGCGCCGGACTGCTGCGCCTCGCTGACGAGCAGAAACCACGTCAGCGTGTTGGCGTTGATCTGCTGGTACAGTTGGCCTGCCATCCCGGGCATGCCGCCGAATCCGAAGATGCGGTTCCAGGCGGGCTCGTGTTGTCCGGTCTGCGGGTTGACGACCTGGAGGCTCTGAAGGCTTTCCAGCCGATAGTGCGCCGACTCCACATCGATGGCGTTGACGGGCTTGCCCGCCACTGCGCCGTGGGTGCCCAGCCCGTGGCTGCAATGCAGACCCGAGGTCGGAAGGAGGAACGCGACCATCAAAAAAGCGCCGAAGAACGCGAGCGTCTTTTTGCCGTGTTTATCGAAGTATCGGTACATGAATATAGATCTTGCCTGGGCTAGCTGGCGGGTTGAAGGGTCTGAAGCTCCTGCTGGGCCTTCTTGGCGGCCGGATCGTCGGGGAACTCGCGGACGATCTGTTCGAGGACCGCCACCGCGCCCGGCTTGTCGCCGATCTGCTGAAGGATGTTCGCCGTCGCCTGCAGCGAGGGCAGCACGTTGGGCCGGCCGTCGGCGTCGCCGAAGTGGGCCACCACGCGCATGTAGATCAGCGCGATGTCCTGCATCGCCGCCTTGTCGGCCTTGCTGGCGGTGGCGAGCTTCGCCTGGGCGAGCGTGAACAGCGCGTCCGACTGGAGTCGCGGATCGGCGATGTTGCCGCGGTTGTCTTCGATCAGCTTGATGGCTTCGGGGTACTTCTTCTGGTCCAGCGCCAGCCGTGCCTGCGCGACCTTCGCGCCGGCGAGCTGCTCGCGGATTTCAGGCATGTCGCCGAGCTGATCGGCAAGCCGCGCCAGCCGCTCCAGCGTTGCCGTCGCGCCTGCCTCGTCGCCCTTGCGGCGGTGCAGGTCGATCAGGAAGGTGTAGAGGCCCAACTGCTGCGGGGCGCCGAGGCCCGGCTGCTTCAGCGCGGCCTCGACGTCGGCAATCGCGGTGTCGAGCTGTCGGTTGCCTTTTTCGGGCAATTCAGGACGGTATTGGATTGCCTCGTCGGGGTTGATCGACAGGATCGCCATGTAGGCCACCACGCGGGCATCGAACCGGTCGGCGGTGCCCAGCGCGATCAGCAGACGGCGCGCGGCGAAGTTGCGCAGCCAAGGCTTGCTGGTGCTGCGGATCGTGCGGGCGTAGCCGTCGATCGCCTTGTCCTTTTCGTCCTTCGCAAATGCCGTTTCCGCGTCGTTAAACGCGGCCTCGCCGTCCACGGCGATGTGGCTGACGCGGCCGATCTCGCGGTCGTTGCGCTCGCCGGCGCGGGTGGTGTAGATCAGTTTGTTATCGGCAAAGTCGATGAACGTCACCTGCTGCGGCTGCATGCCCGAGACGATGAGCTGGTCCGCCCAGCTTACCGACGCGGCCGCCGCCAGGGTGATCAACAGGGATCGGAGGGACACGGTCATACTGCAACGCTGCCTTTCCGCCAAACCACATGCCACACATAACTCCTACGGCATCAGGTAGGAATGCGAGAGCAGGGAGTCGGATCTCTCGCCAGCTTTGATTTTAGCTCAAAAACGCAATTCTTGAACCTGCTGATACGGTACCGATTTTCTTAATGCTGTACAACGTGCTGCCTGCCTTGGCCCGGAGTTGAGGTCTATCGCATCATCTTGGCGATTTGCATTCTAATTCCCTCTCCCGGTACTCCGGGAGAGGGAAGGGTGAGGGCCTCTGGCGAAAGGCGTGTGGGTCGTGGGTCGAATCATCTCATCCCGCCCCCGCTCCACGTCCTACATCACTTCTATAACAACGCCAATTCAAACGCGAAGACGCGAAGACGCGAAGACGCGAAGACGCGAAGACGCGAAGACGCGAAGACGCGAAGATGCGAAGATGCGAAGATGCGAAGATGCGAAGATGCGAAGATGCGAAGATGCGAAGATGCGAAGATGCGAAGATGCGAAGATGCGAAG
>JBBCIV010000039.1:0-30372 GCA_037189665.1 Phycisphaerae bacterium
CTATTCCAATGTTCTTCAGAACATTGGAATAGAAAACCGCGGGCAATCAGACAACATAAGGATGTAAATCCGGAAACCACTCAAGACGGGGAAGCCAAGCATCACAGGTCGGCGTACTCGCAAACCTGTGTCTTTCGGCAAACGGAGGAGCACAGGTCTCGGCGTACCGCGACCTGTGGCACCCGGCTGATGGGCGTGCTCGTGATATACTGCCCGGCGAGAGGCATGATGGGTTTCGGCATGACGGCGATGAGGGACGATCTCCTGCGAGACGTGTTGGGCGTCGTGTTCATCATGGCCGTTGCGGTCGCCGCGTTGATCGGACTGCACCTGCTCATGGACGGCGAGAATCCGTTGTCGCTGGCGGTGCGAAGCGTGTATTCGTCGGACGGCGTCGTCAGCGGCGCGACGACGCGCAAGCCGATGGCTGTCCTCTTTGTATTGTACGTCCCCGCTTTTTTCTGCGGGATCGCGCTGGCGATGTGGCGTCGTCCGACAAGGCACTCGAACGCCTCCACGCTCGCCTGCGGCGCGGTCATCGGTTCCGTCCTGTTCCTGCTGAACTGGATTTATCCGAAGCTGGTCGGTTTCGACATGTGGTGGCTGCGGGACGTGACCGCTTATCGGTGGGTCGTCGGGTTTCTCTTTCAGGTCCCGGTCATGACGATCATCTTCTGGCTGTTTGCGAGGGCGATCGAAGACCATCGTGTCCGCAACACGAAGGGATAGCCGGGCACCGGCGTTATCCTATTCGGGGTGTTTCGCCTGATTACGATGAACAGAGGTTGTGCGGCTGGAGCAACTCGTGGTGCGAACTCTACGAGGTTGGGGGCGCTGCCTTCGGCGCTCGCTTCCCGAACACCAGAACCAACCCACCCAGGATCGCCACCATCCCCGCCATCGCCAGCGGCGGCATGGCGTTGCCGAGGATCAGGTAGTCGAGGATCACCGTGACCACCGGCACGAGATAGAACAGGCTCGTGACGTTGACCAGGTTGCCGCTGCGGATCATTCGGTACAGCAGGATGGACGAGCCGACCGAAATCACCAAGCCCAGGTAGAGCAAGGGGATCAGGAAATCCACGCTTGCCTCGAAGTGGAATGGCTGAAATGGCACGAAGCACAGCAATAGTAGTAGCGTCACGAGATATTGAAGTGGCAGCACTTCGGTTGGCGGCTGATGGATTCGCTTCTGCAACATCGCGCCGAGGGTCATGCACAGCAGCGCGCCCAGCGCGAAGCTCATGCCAAGGCCGGACAGCTTCGCCAGAATCAAACTTTGGAAAACCACCAGCACCAGACCAGCCAGCGCCAGCAGTAGGCCGAGCAATCGCTGTGTCGGGAAGCGCCGTTCGGTCAGCAGCAGCGTCAGGATCGGCTGCACGCCGAGCAGCGTTGCCAGCAGCCCCGGCGTGATGCCGTGCGCGATGGCCTGAAAGTAGCAGACGCCGTAGCAGCCGATGAACAGCAATCCCGTACCGGCGACCTGCCAGCGCGTCCCCGGCGTGGGCAGCCAGCGGCGGCTTGGCAGGCCGATCAGGATCATGGCGAAGAGCGCCAAAGCAAATCGCAGAATCAACACCGCGAACACGGAACTGTGATCGAGCGCCCAGCGAGTGAAGATCGCAGCGCTGCCCCACAGCAGCACGAACGTGGACATGGCGGCGAAAGCCTTCCATGTGAAGGATTGGGAAGTCATGTTGAAAATCACCCGTCAAAGTAGAGAGCAGACCCCGACCATCCACTCGGCGCAACTGCGTCAGCGGAGCCTGCAAGGCATCGGAAGGAGCCGTGAATAGGAACGGATCAGCGCAGGACGATCGCGCGTGGCGGATGAACGCCAGACAATGCGATGTCCGCCGGTGGCGCGACAGATGAGGGGGGAGGAGGAGTCGCCGCGCGCAGCACGCCACCTGCCAAGATGTTCTTGGTCAAGGCTGACGAGCGAATATGCACAGACGAAGCCATTGGATTCAGTTACCCGCAGACCGGATAACAAGCGGTAGTGTAGCACCTAAGCTATCAACGGCCAAGTTGGTCACCGGGCTGCGCTTTCACATTCGGAACGCGGCGGATAGCACGACCACCCAGACGGTATACAATCCTGTCCCGCTACTCTCTTTCACATTACATGAGAAATCAGATCATTATGAAAAGCTGGCTATTCTTATCGTTGGCGATCGCTTCCGAGATCGTCGGCACCACCGCGCTGAAGGCCAGTGACGGATTCACCAGACTATGGCCGTCGCTGATCGTCATTCTCGGCTACGGTGTCGCGTTCTATTGTTTGTCGCTCACGCTGGGCACGATCCCGGTGGGCATCGCGTATGCCATCTGGTCGGGCGCGGGCATCGTGCTGATTTCCCTCGTTGCCTGGCTGATGTTCGGACAGAAGCTGGACGCACCCGCACTCATTGGCATCGCCCTCATCGTTGCCGGCGTGATCGTGCTGAACGTCTTTTCCAGATCAGTGGCCCACTGACGACGAAGTTGGGCAAGGCACGTCTTTGATGCGCCAATTGATTGATGGCGTTACTTTCGCGTTCCATTGCGGCGGCGACAGGTGTATGTCACGCGCCCTGTTGGTCTACAGGTCTACACGATTTTCTTCGGCTGATACGTTCCGGCGGGGCTTCGGAAGGCGATCGCGATGCGGTTCCAGGCGTTGATGATGCCGATGACCAGCGACAAGTCCGCCAGCTCCCGGTCGTTGAAATGCGGGCGAACGTTGTCGAAGACGCCCTGCGGCACATGGCCTTCGGTGACTTTCGTCAGCGACTCGGCCCACTCCAGGGCGGCCAGTTCGCGGGGAGTGTAATACTGGGGCGACTCGCGCCACGCGTTCAGCCCGTACAGGCGCTGCTCGGTTTCGCCGCCGGCCCGGGCGTCTTTCCAGTGCATGTCGATGCAGTAGGCGCATCCGTTGATCTGCGATGCCCGCAACTTCACCAGTTCGATCAGCGGCTTTTCGATCGCGCACGTTTCGAAATACTCCTCCATCGCCATCATGCCCGCCAAGC
The DNA here is from genome assembly GCA_037189665.1 of Phycisphaerae bacterium. Lineage (GTDB taxonomy): Bacteria > Planctomycetota > Phycisphaerae > Tepidisphaerales > Tepidisphaeraceae > BPJO01. Next base: position 3,021 of record JBBCIV010000039.1, read on the forward strand.
CCTGCGGGGCGGCGGCAAAGTAGTTCAGTCTCTGCTTCATGACTGTCCATTCTACTCCCTGCTGTTTTTGTCACCAATCGTTACAGTTTGCGCAGCATGTCGGCGGTGCCTTCGGGGCCGGTGACGTCGAACGTGACCGGGCCTTCGCTGGCTTCCATCGTCAGTCGGATGCGGAGGAAGCTGCAACAGTCCTGCTCCATGATGCGCGCGAGGTCGGCGAGCAGGCCGGGCTTGCTGGCGAAGGTGAACGCAGGCCATCGGGGAGGTCTTCCACCTTGTCAGCGTGCTGGAACAGGCCGGGGATGAGTTGCTGTCGCCGCGCGGCCAACTCGTCCGGCGACAGACTGCACGACGCGGCAGCGGTGGATCGGGGCATGGTGCGGGTTCCGGTTGAGGCGCACGAGGCGCCGGGTGCCACGGGTCGGCGTACTCGCAGACCTGTGCTTTGCCACGGACGAAGGAGCATAGGTCTCGGCGGACCGCGACCTGTGGCATCCGAACGTCAGTCGCCGAACGCCGCCACGATGCTGAATGGGGTTTCGATCTCGCGTTCGTAGCCGACGCCGGCGACCACCAGGTCGATGCCGACGCTGGTGGCGCGGGTCATCTTCACGCCGGCGTCCACGAGCTCGCCCTTGTTGTTGATCGTGACGTACGCGCCGGCGCGGGCGGCCGTCTTGACGGTCGTGCCGGGCAGGCCTGCCTCGCCGGCGCCGCCGACGAAGACGGTGACGTCGCCGCTGTTGAAGGTGTAGGTGAACTTGCTGAACGCCTTCACGTACTCGCCGGTGGAGAGCTGGAAGTAGATGCCGTCGCAGTTGCCGCCGATCTCGATGGGGCCGGTGGAGACGGAGGCGGTGTACTCGCCGCGCATGCCGGGGCCGCACTTGTCGGGCGGCGTGATGGCGCCGGGCACGGGGTCTTCGGTCTCGCCCGGGCCGCCGGGGCCGTTGCCAAACAGCTTGACGAAGTGCGCGTCGTGCCCGGTGACGAACAGCAGCGTGCCGACGAAATCCATCTGCGTGCCGATCGCCTGGGACTCGATCAGCAGCTGCACGTCGGCGTGAAGCAGCGGGTCGCCGATGTTCGCCGCCAGCGCGGTCTGGTAGCGGTGCTTGGCCTTGAGCCATTGGCCGATCGACTGCGCGTAGTTCTGGATCGGGCCCTGCCACTTGCCGTGAACGGGCTCGTTGGCTTCGTGCATCAGGGCGTTGATGTCCTTGGGCGGGGGCATGGCCCAGATTTCGTCCTCGCGCTTTTGCAGGGCTTCGTCGGCCCAGGGGTTTTCCATCTGCCCGCCGTAGGTACCGATGTTGCGTTGCGTGCCCGCTTTGTACTGGTCCATGTAGGCGTCCATCAGCGACGGTTCCCACTCGGGATGGGCGATGTAGTGCGTGAGATCGCGGTGCCGCTGCGCCAGGATCGGCGAGATGCTTCCGGACTGCTCGCGCTGGCGGATTCTTTCCTCGACCTCGTTCTTCTTCGTGCGGATGCCGCTCTGCTTCGCCTGGAGGTCTTTGTAAAACGCTTCGAGCCTGGGGTGCAGTTCCGCGCCATCGGCGATGCGGCGCGGGATCTTGATCGTGGGCATGTTGGCTTCTTTGCCGCCGGCGGTGCGGAAGAGCGTGGACGCCGAAGCCGGCCGTCCCTCGCGGCCGGCATCGGCGACCTGCTGGAGCTTGGCCAGCGTGAATTCGCCGTCGGACTTGGGCTTCGCCGGCGGCGCGGGGGCGGCGGCGTCTTCGGGCCGGGCGACGGTCGCGCGCTTGCGCGCCAGCCGCGCGTAGCGGACGGCTTCTTCCTTTTTCTTCGGGTCGTCCTGCTGCCAGAGCGCCATGGCGAGGTTGGCGCGCGCCTCGGCGAGCGTCGGGTCGATCTCCATCGCCTTGCGCAGCACCGGCTCGGCCTCGGCGGCGCGGCCGAGCTGGATCAGCGCGTGGCCGCGATTGGTGAGCACAACGGTGCGCCCGTCCAGCCCGCCGCCGGCCTCGACCGGCTTGGGCATTTTGTCCGTCTCCGCCAGCAGCACCAGCGCGTGCCGCGGCAACGCCAGGCGGTTGCACAGGCCGGCGAGGTTCGCCAGGTGGGTAGGATTGTCCGGCTGAAGCTCGTGCGCCCGCAGCAGCCCGGCAAGGGCGGCCATCGGGCGATTGTCCATCAATCCGGCGGCGGCGGACTTGGCGCTGCGCGCCGCCGATCGGTAATCCTCACTGGCGGCGAACGCCGCTAGCGCGGCAGGCTCGGCGTTGTCGGACAGCACCTTGCGCAGCTCCGCGATCGCCTGATCGAACGACAGCGCTTCGTCCCGACCGGCCGGCCGTTTGAGCGCCACCTCTGCCACCTCCGCCGGCGCGGGCGCCAACTGGCCGAGCGTCTCGGCACGCTGCTGGCGCAGCATCTTCAGCGACTCTTCGATCTGCTGGCGCTGCTCGGCGTTCTTGGGGGAAGTCTTATCAAGCTCGGCTTGCAACTGGGCGATGCCTTCGTCGAATGCCGCCGCCATCTGCGCCTTCACTTCCGGCGGAATGCCGCCCTCGCCCGCAGGGGCGGCCGGGGCCGCGAGGGCGTCGAACCGCCGGCGCTCGGGGTGAAGGTTCATCGACTGCGTCAGGTTCGTCAGCCGCGAGCGAATGCGCTCGTCGCTCTCCAGCGGCGACGAATCGCCCATCGCGCGGAACACCGGCCCCATGCCCTCCGGCGGTGGGGGCAGCTCGGCCTGCGCCTGCGCGCTCGAAAACAACCCAAGACAAGCCCCGACGATCGCCACGGCGAAAAGTTTGCGCGACATGGGCGAGAATCTATCATCACTCCCTCTCGATTTCCTTTCGTGCGACACCGGATTGGCAGGAAACCGACAGTTCTCTTTTCCGGCGAGAGTTTCGATGATGATTCGTATCACGATTCACGGAAACGGCGGTCAGTTTGCGGCGTTTGGCGTTGTTACGGGTTGAGTGGTTGACCGATTCGTTGCCTGGGTGGTTGGTTTTCGAGCTGGTTGCGGATCGAGCAAGACAAACAGCGTGTTGGCGACAAGCTGTCGGGCAGTGGGGACGTTGAACCCGGAGATGCCCCAGTGGTCGACGCCGGCGAGGCCGGCGGCGAGGTCGCTGTTGGTCATGTAGACCGCGTTTCGGCCATCGACCTGCGCGCATCGGAGCGTGGGGATGATGCCGACGTTGAACGTGCGATACCGATATGACGTCAGGTCGTAACCCTTGCGGCGCACGAACGCGCCGGTACGGATCGGGCCGTCGGTGACGGGTTTGAAATCGCCCGGCATGTAGCCCAGATCGAAGGTCAGCTCTTCCGCCGCCCCGACCGACGCCGGGATGCCGCCGGCGCTGTCGATCATCAGCGTGCCGCCGGCTTCGATCCACGCCTTGAGCGAACGGATCTGCTCGGGGCTGAGCTTGGCCTTGTCGGTCATGGTGATCAGCGCGAACTGCTGTTTTTCGGTCAGTGCGGTCGGGTCGAGGGTTTCGATCTCCAGGTTGACGGCGTGCTGCGACATGAGCGCCGAGAGTTGCGAAAGCGATGCGGGTTCGGGGTCGTAATCGCCGCTGTAGCTCAGACGCGCGGCGCGGAGCGCGGAGCGCATGGTCGCGCTGGAGCGCTGGACGTAATTCGTGGCCAGGCGGGCGCGTTTGGGATTGTGCCCGGTGGTGTACAGATAGATGTTGGTCATCAGCTTGAACGCATCGCGGCGGTTCTTCGCATCCGCCTGGAGTTCGCGTCCGATGTCGTTTTCGACCAGCACCACCATGGGACGGAAACCGTTGCCGACGATCGAGATCGGCGTCCTCGCGCCGACGCGGTACTGGAGGCTGTAAAATCGATGCTCGGGGTCGACTTTCTGCAACTCGCGCGTCGGGTATAGCGCCGCCGCCAGTTCGCGCATGCTCGCCAGAACCACATTGCGGCGAGCGCCTTCGGGGACGCAGATGAGCGTTCCGCCCGTGTCGAGATATTCGCGCAGGCGATCGATTTGCGGCTGGCTGAGCTTGAACGCCTGATCGGTGGCGAGATAGAGCGTTACGCTTTCGGCCAGTTGATAGGCGGGTTGATCCAGATCGGCGATCTGCCAGTTGGTCGGCACTTCGAGTTGTCCCGATATCTCATCGGTGAGATTCGCCAAGTCGTTCGGACGATTGTTCCAGTTGCTGACGGCGGCCTTGCCCGAGGTTTCAGGCTCGAACCGCACCTTGCAGTACGCGAGCGGGCCGCGAGCGCGGTAGAGATAAAGCAAGGCAAACGAGGTGGAGACCGACTTGCCCTTGGGGCCTTGCCAGGTGCCGTCTTCGCCCTGCTCGTTGATGAGTCTGGCGGTGGCTTCGCGGAACCAGTCAACCTTGTTGAACGTGCGATATCCGGTTGCTTTTCCGACGTTCTGGATGGTCCAGAGGTAGTAATACAGATCGTCGTCGCCTTCGATTTTCTGGTTGATGTCGAAGTTGCTGTCGAGCCACTTGAGGCCGGCGGCGAACTCCGGGGTGGCCTTGTTGCCGGCGTCCACGCGTTTGGGTCCGAGCAGAAAACGCTCGGTGGTCGCCAGCGCGAGCAGGCCGCTGGCGGTCATCGGCGACGAGACGCGGTTGTTGAAATTCTTGTCGCTATCGCCCGCCTTGAGAGATCGGTAGCTGGCCACCGCCCACCCGCCGGCACCGGGTGTTTTTTCGGGGAACTGGGCCTGCCGCCAATAGGCGTCGAGTTTTTTCCAGATCGCGTCGTTGATCTCGTACCCGGCAAGCCGCGCGCCTTCGAGGCCGAGAATGGCGTATGCGGCGTTGGCGTTGTCGCCGAAACCGGGCTTGGCTTCGCCGGCATAGGCCGCGTTGAAGCCGCCCTGATCGGTCATCGACGTGATCAGCCATTCGGCGTCGCGACGGATCCACGGCATCCAGCGCGGGTCGTCCATGAAGGAGATGGCGCGAAGGCGCATCGCGCGGTCGTAAGTGCTGTCGCTGTCGTAGCAGGCGATCCAGCCGATCCGCTTGAGCATCCACGGCAACTGCCGCGACTCGCCCGACGCCAGCATCGCCCACGACGCCAGCGCCTGATGCCCGGGCAGGATCTGCGACGGCACGATCCACCTTGCCCGGTATTGATGGTAGTAGCTGAAGCGGTCGATGTCGGTGTCGGGCGGGCGCAGGCCGTCCAGCGCGTTGAGCGCGCGTTCGATCGCGTTGTCGAGAAATTCGGGGGTGAGTTGTTCGGGTTTGACCTTTGCCGTCGTCGCCGCATGCTTCAGGGGCAGCACGGGACGTTCCATCTCGCCGTCGCTGGGCGGCGAGATGACATGCCCGGTCTCCATCGCGGTGACGAGGGTGAAAGCCTTCTCGGACAGGCTGCCCTTCTGAATCCGATTCCCTTTTTCATCGACATCGGCGGCAGTGACGATCCTCTTCAGCGCCTGCGCGGTCTGCTTCAGGACCGCGGGGCTGTATTGCTTCAGATATCCATTGAAGTAAGCGGCGTTCAAAAACGCCAGGTAATCCAACGCCTGCTGGCGGTCGCTGGTCATCGAACCGGCAATGAGTTGAATCACCGCCTGCAACATTTTCGGTTCCCCCGACCGAACCATGTACAACGCCGCCTCCCCGCGAACCTGCCGGAGCATCCACGGCGTCCATGAAACTCGCTTATTCCACTCGTCGGCGACGGCGTCCACATTCCGCGTGAACTTAAGCGACTTCGCCCGCTCCCACTTTGCCTCGGCGTCCTTGCGCTGGGCGTCGGTCATGTATTGAAACGACTCCGGCGGATCCACCCGCTTCTGGAAAGGCGGGAAACCAACCATCACGCGGCAATCATCCATGAGCCTGATATATTCGCGATACACGTCGACCGGATCGAAGGTAATGTGTTCCCGGTATGCAAAACCCGTATCGCGCGGAAGGATGCCGTGCAGTTTCTGGAACGGCGCGCCGGGCATTTTCTGGTCTGATGACACAACCGGATGCAGCAGGTGGAAGCGGATATACGAGTCGCGGATCGGGTCGCCGGTGAGGGATCCGGAGAGCTTTTCGAGGATTTCCAATTCTTGCCCGGGCGCCAATTTCTCGACCAGCGGGTGCGGCCGGAAGTACTGAAACCCGTCGGCGGTGGTATTGAACGTTGCGGTTTCGGCAACCAGTTTTTGAACAACGTCATCAACCCTCAGCCCATCGGCATGCGCCGCCGAGCTTATCGTCATCACGAGTCCGAGTCCCAGTAATTGGCGTGACCGAATCAAAACGATACCTCCTGCCGTCCGAAAGAATGTTTTTCCTTAACAACGACATTGTATACAAGAATACATTTAATCATTGCGTAAAAACTGCTGCCGCGTTCCATTGCCGCGCAATAGAGACCCTGCATAACCCCCTTCCACCACTAAGAACATCAAGGGCACCAAGGATTTTGAACGAAAAACGCGATTTTTATTGGGTGTTCTTCGTGGTCTTGGCAGTTATCCAGAGGTTTCAATAAGAGTTTCAAATGACGCATTGGAAGCCCCCAATGGCGCATTGGGAGCAGAGGGAGGGTGGGTTTCAGAACCTTGCGCATCAACGATGCAACAGAACACCGAATCGCACGGCAAGGCAATGATTCCATGTTTGTGAGTTGACGTCGTAACGGGCGCGTTTATGAGATTCGGACATTCGTTCGTAACACAAGTTTATTACATGACTTATGGCGAAAACGAATCGATTTGGTGCGTAAGGTTCTGAAGCGCACCCTACGAGAACTGCGTCGCGGCTACAGTGATGCGGGGATTAGTGGATCGTTGATAGAGCGATCCAGGCGTTCTTTCTATCAACTGACAACGATCCACTCTTTCCTCACCTATCAGCTCCTTCGCTTTAAAGGCCTAGCACGGGGGCGGCTAAGGCGAGCTGAAGCCGAAGCTTTCGTCCTTCTCCAGCGACACGCTCATGTCCACGCGCAGCTGGTTGAACTGCTTGTTGTGCGGCGGGATGAACGTCGTGTGAATGCCTTCCGTCTTCAACGCGACGAAATCGCGAACCAGGTAAAAGTGTCCCACGCCGCTGTACAGCACGCCGACGAGGGCGTCGTTACGCTCTTCCAGCTTCACGTAATCCACCCCGTACTTCCGGCCGTTCAGGTACTTCAGGCTGAACTTGTAATCCACGCTGCCGGAGATGCGGAAGAAGTAGTCGATCGTGCGGATCGCACCGTCGGCGTTGTTGGCGCTGGAGACGCGATAGGTCTGCACCGGCGCGGCTTCGACGGCGCTGGGCGTCTTGAGCACGTACGCCGGGCAGGTGAGCAATTCCTCGCTGACGCCATAAGGACGCATGACGTTGATGAAACTTTGCGGGCCGGTGCGCGGGTCGATCGAGAGGTCGGCCTGGCCGGTCGCGGCGAAGTTCGTCCACATCGGCTCGACGACCATCGGCAGGCGGCCCTTGTGGTCCTGCACGTACATCAGCAGCGAGTTGCCGACCTGCCGCAGGTTCGAGGCGCAGACGCACTTCTGCGCCTGCCTGCGAATGGCGGAGGTGGTCGGGACGGTGATGGCGACGAGCGTGCCGATGATGCCGATCACCACCAGCAGTTCGATCAGCGTGAACGCGCGCTCGCCGCCGCGGAGCGATTGTGGCGGCCTCATGGCTTACGCCCTCCGCCGCCGCAGGAGCGTGGCGCCGGCGAGGCCAACGATCGCGAGCGAGGCGGGTTCGGGGACAACTTCAAGCATCGGGCGTTCGCTGGCGGTGGTATAGCCGGCCCCGCGGAAGAATACGCCGACCTCAAGTTGGGCGACCGGGTCGTAGACGCGCTGGTCCTGCGTGAGCACGAAGCCGTAGTTGCTCGACGGGTTCGCCAACCAGGATTCGACCTGATCGGTGATGTCGAAGCTGATCCACTGGTTGATCCCCGTGACGATCGAAGACGCGAGGAACGCACCCGTCTCAGGCTGGTTGTTCCAGGTGGCCGTCGCTTCGTCCCACGCCGTTGATGCAGCATAGGCGTTGACGGTGACAAGGTTGGTCGAGCTGGGTTCGGCGCTGGCGGCGGGGTTGAGCGTCGGGCGCACGTACAGGCGGAGGTAGGCCGTCTCACCGGGATCGAGGGTGACGCCGGCGAGGTCGAACTTGATGAGCGACCGCATATCGTGGCCGGCGTTGGACTTGTTGACCGCGAAGACGCTTCCGGTCGATCCGCCGGGCACCAGCGTTCCGGGCGAGTTGGCGAAAATGCTGAACTGATAGACGAACGTATCCTGGCTCGCGTCTTCGTCAGGCTGGATCGTGGTTACCGCCCCGACCGACACCCCCGCCGTCGCCGCCATCAACGTGGCGGCCATCACTTGCTTCAACATCGCTGACTCCCGTGTAAAACAACTTAAAAAGATGATCGTGTCTTTTGATAAGAAATCCTACCCGCAAAACCACTCTTAACAAGACATACCTGTCTTTTTATGACAGGCGATTTGTCGCACGCGGGGATTACCCCAAACGCCCGCAGGCCGAGTCATTCCGACTCGGCCTGCGGCAGGGAGGGGAGAACATCAGTGGTGCTTGAACGCTTGACCCTTTACGCGCGCGCGGAGGCGTCATTCCGGCTCGCGGACCATCTCCATGCAGCCGCACGGACACTCGGTCACGCAGATGCCGCAACCCTTGCAGTAATCAAGCTTTATCTCAAACCGGCCGCTTCCCAGCTTCGCGATCGCGTTGTCGGGGCAAACGCCGTAACAGTTATCGCACGCCAGGCAGTTGCCGCAACTGAGGCAACGGCGGGCTTCGTAGAGCGCGTTGGTTTCGTCGAGCCCGCCGGTCGTCTCGTCGAAGTTTTCGAGTCGCCGAAGCTGGTTCAATACGGGCTGAACCGATTTTGGGGCGTCGGTGTAGTACCACGTGTTCAGCCGATCGAATGCCGCCAATTGCCGCTTGGGCGCCGGCTCGTAGCTGGCGCCGTGCAGATAAGCGTCGATGCACCGCGCCGCCTTCTTCCCGTGCCCCACCGCGATCGCCGCCGTCCGGTTGCTGGGCACCATGTCGCCGCCGGCGAAGAGGCCCTTGAAGCCGGTCATCATGTTCTCGTCGACCTCCACCACGCCATCCTTGCCCACTTTCACGCCGGGCACGCCGCGCAGGAAGTCGGATTCCGAATCCTGCCCCAGCGCCAGGATGAGCGTGTCGGCCTTCACCTTCTCGAACTTGCCGGTCGGCTGCGGGAAGCCTTTGTCATCCAGCTCCATCAGTTCGATCTCGATGTCTTCCTCGCTCATCTCCTTGATGGTGCTGAGCCATTGCACGCGAACGCCTTCTTCCAGCGCCTCGTTCAACTCGCTGACATGGGCGGGCATCTTCTTCTGGTCGCGCCGGTAGATGATGACCGTTTCCTGCGCGCCCAGGCGCATGGCGGTGCGGGCCGCATCCATCGCGGTATTGCCGCCGCCGTAGATGGCGACGCGCCGTCCGATGCGAGCCTGCGCCGCGTCGGGCGAATCGCTGGCGTCACGAAGGAAGCCGATCGCGTCGATGATCTTCCCCGCCTCGCGTGCGGGGATGTTCACGTGCTTGCTCTTGTGCGCCCCGATCGCGAGAAAGACGGCGTCGAACTGGTTCCACTCCAGCATTTCGGTGACGCCGTCGATCCTCTCGTTCACGCGAAAGGCGATGCCCATCTTCGCCAGCCGGTCGATCTCCTGATCGAGCACGTCGCGCGGCAATCGGTACGCCGGAATGCCGTACCGCAGCATTCCGCCGAGGCGCGGCATGGCCTCGTAGACCGTGACGGCGTGGCCCATTCGCCGCAGGTGATAGGCGCACGACAGCCCGCTGGGGCCCGAGCCGACGACCATCGCTTTTTTACCGCTGTCGGGCCGACACGGAACGACCCAGCCTTCGCGGTTGGCGAGATCGCCGAGGAAACGTTCGACGGCGTGGATGCTGACGGTCTCGTCAAGTTGGCCGCGATTGCAGGCGTCTTCGCAGGGGTGATAGCAGACCCGCCCGTGCACCGCCGGGAGCGGGTTGTTTTCCATCATCACTTCCCATGCCTTGCGGTAGTTGCCCTCCTCGGCCCAGTACAGCCACTTCTGCACGTCGTGTCCGGCAGGGCACGCGTTGTTGCACGGCGGCAGGCGGCTGCCGTAGATCGGACGTTTGGTGCGCCAGGCGCCGGTGAGGTTGTCTCGCCCGGTGTTCGGGTCCAGGGTAATGGCAAATGGGTGGTCCATATGAACGATCCTTTTCAACGGTCAAGCTCACAGGCGCAACACGCTCAGCGGCTCGATGTCGTCCAACTGGTATTCGACGATGTTGGCATCCGCGATCGACTGAATGCGCGCCACCGCCGCCGGGTCGCCGCGCGGGCCGAAGAGGTGCGCGAAGCGTTTTTGAAGCTTCAGGTAATCGTCCACGGGCACGCGTTTTCGGATCCTGCGCCGCCCGGTCACCCGGCCGTGCTCGGCCTCGAACAGCGGAAACAGGCCGCTCTCGATCGCCAGGCGCGCCACCTGCAACGTGTTGGCCGGATCGCTGCCCCATCCGAGCGGGCAGGGAACGTGAACATGGAGGTATCGCGCGCCGCTGAACGTCATCGCGCGCGCCACCTTGCGTTCCAGATCGCGAAGGTCGGCCACCGATGCCGTCGCGACATACGGAATGCCGTGCGCCATCGCGATGCGCGGCACGCTCTTGCCCGTACCAAATTTGTTGCCCGGCTGCTCGCCCACGCCCTGCGTGGTGGCGGTCGTGGCGCGAGGCGGCGTGGAGCCGGATCGCTGCACGCCGGTGTTCATGTACGCCTCGTTGTCGTAGCAGATGTAAAGCACGTCGTCGTTCCGCTCGAACATGCCCGACAGGCAGCCGAAGCCGATGTCGACCGTCGAGCCGTCGCCGCCCTGCGCGATGACGCGGACATCTTTCCCCATCACCTTCGCCGCCGCCGCCATCCCCGACGCGACGGCCGGGGCATTGCCGAACAGCGAGTGCAGCCACGGCACCTGCCACGAGCTTTGCGGGTACGGCGTCGAGAACACCTCAAGGCAACCGGTGGCGTTGACGATCGCCATCTTGCCGTCGGTCTCGCGCACGGCGGTGTCGATCGCGTAACGGGCGCCCAGCGCCTCGCCGCAACCCTGGCAGGCGCGATGGCCGGAGTTCAGCGAGTTCGCGCGGGTCATCAATGACTGCACCGTACGGCGGGCTTCTTCCAGCAGACGATTGCCCACGGTAAACGTGCCGGTCTGGTAGAATTTCACTTGCTCGGTCATGACATCACCTGTGCCAATCACACTTGATCGGTGCATAGAAGACGCACCCTTACGACACCGGTTCGGGCATCACGTCTTTAGTGACGTCGAACAGCACGTGCTCCGCGGTCGGGCCGGAGCGGCGCTTGGTCTTTTCGCGCTCCAGTTCCCGCTCGATGGCCGGCCAATTCATGTCGATGAACGACAGGTCATCGAGTTGATCGCGATGGCCCTTCAATAACGTCTCGGCGACGCTCTTCTTCATGATCGCCCGCCCGCCAAGCCCGCAGATGACGGTGCTCACGGGCTTGATCAGCCCGCGAAGCGCCATGCGAATGTTGCTGGCAAGAATGCCGCCGAGGCCGGGGGCGAGATTCTTTTCGACGACGATCACGCGCTTCGCGCTCTGCAGCGCCATCCGAATCGCCTTGAGCGGGAACGGCCGGAAGCTGCAGATGCTCATGCTGCCGATGGCGTGGCCGCCCTCGCGGAGGTCGTCGATCGCGTCCTGGATGGTTCCGTTCACGCTGCCCAGCGCCACGACGATCGTCTCGGCGTCTTCCGCGCGGTACGTTCGGACGAGCCCCCCTGCCTCTCGTCCGAACTTCGCGCGGTATTCCTCGCCGATGCGCGGGATGACGTCCAGCGCCTGAAGGTGCCGGTTGTGCAGCAGGTATCGCACTTCCATGTACGCCTCGGGCCCCACCATCGCGCCAATGCTGACCGGGTCGGCCGGGTCGAGTACCTGACGAGGCTCGTACTTGGGCAGAAACGCATCAACCTCGTCCTGCGAAGGCAAATCGACGCGTTCGTAGGCGTGCGTGAGGATGAAGCCGTCCACGCATACCATCACGGGCATCGACAGTTCCTCGGCGAGCTTGAACGCCTGGATGTGCAAGTCGACCGCCTCCTGGTTCGACTCGGCGTGAAGCTGGATCCAGCCGCAGTCGCGCATGGCCATGGTGTCGGAGTGGTCGTTCCAGATGTTGATCGGGCCGCCGATGGCGCGGTTGCCGTCGGTCATCACGATCGGCAGGCCCAGGCCGCTGGCGTTCCACAACGCCTCGGCCATGAACAGCAGGCCCTGCGAACTGGTGGCGGTGTACGTGCGGGCGCCCATCGCGCTGGCGCCGATGAGCGCGCTAAGCGCGGCGAACTCGCTCTCGACGGTCAGGTATTCGCACGGCGCGAGCTTGCCCGTTTTCACCCAGGCGCTGAGCGCCTCGACAATGTGCGTCTGCGGCGTGATCGGATAGCAACTGATCACCTGCGGCCGACACATTGCGACGGCCTCGGCGACGGCGTGAGAACCTTCAAGTTGCTTAAGCATGGGCCGCCTCCGTCATCCGCGATTGTCCGCCGCCGTCTATCGAACGGTGGTCCTGCACCAGCCACCACGCCTTCTCGGCGGCGGCGATGTTGTTCTGGGCAACCCTGCCGCTGAACTTCGACTCGATCGCCTTGGTGAGGGTGTCGAACGCGATCAAACCGCTGATCGCGCAGAACGCCGACAGCATGATGACGTTGGGCACGTTTCGACCGATGAGTTCCATCGCGATCTCCGTCGCGGGCAACAGGATGAGCTTGCCCGGACCGACGCGGATCTTCAGTTGCTCGGCTCGCAGTTCATGAATGGAAAGACGCGTGTTGACGAGCACGAAACGCGTCGCGTCAAGGCCGGCCAGCAAATCGGGATTACGCACGAGAGACGCGTCCTGCACGATCAGCGCGTCCGGCGTCGCCACGGGTTCGCGAATGCGAATCGGCTTGTCGGAAATCCGGCAGAACGCCGCCACCGGAGCGCCCATGCGCTCCGATCCGAACGACGGAAACGCCTGCGCATGCCGCCCTTCCAGAAAAGCAGCCACCGACAACAACTCCGCCGCCGTCACCACCCCCTGCCCCCCGCGGCCGTGAAACCGAACCTGATACATACCGAGCCTCCCGCGTCAGCTACATCCAATACAGGATCATTTAATCCTTAAATACATCCCCCGCCAATCGCCGTCAAGTTTTAAAAGGATAAATCAGTCCTTTAAAATTCGCTGCCTATCCGCCTCCCTTTTCCAGCCTCCACATCGACCATTTTCCTTCATCACCTCGTCGTGGATTCACCTCTCAGCATGATTCCTATGTTCTTGAGAACATAGGAATAAGGATGTGTTTATATGATGTGTTTTCGCGTACGAACGCTGTTTTTGGATCAAATTACAAACCAGATGTCGGAGGCCGGGACTGTCGGACGATTGAAAAAAGATGGCAACGAAGGAAGGGCTGGGCACGGATCTGGCTCAACTTAGAAGCTTCTTGGGCCGATACGGAAGCTACGGGCGCTTTGCGCAAAACAGGCGCTCTGGGTTGATTAGTCGTCCGGGACAGGTATTTATGTCGCAAGCTTCTATGAGCGTATCCGTATCCAACCCGCCTGTTTCCGCTGCCGTTTCCCCTGTAGAGCCGGCGTTTCAGGAAACCGTGATCCGTCCCAAAAAGGGGTGGATCGGAATCGACTTCCGCGAGATCGTCAGCCGGCGGGAACTTCTGTTTTTCCTCGTCTGGCGTGACGTGAAGGTCAAATACAAGCAGGCGATCTTCGGCGCCGCCTGGGCGATCGTCGTGCCCTTGGTCAGCGTGGTGATCTACTCGCTGGTCGGGCACTTCGCCGGCTTTGCCAAGAACACCGTTCGCGCCGGCGAAGCGGCGCAGACAATTCCTTATCCGGTCTACATTTACGCCGGCCTGCTCCCCTGGCTGTTCCTCCAGCAGGCGATCAACGGCGGCGGGCTGTCGCTGGTGAACAACCAGGCGCTGCTCACGAAGATCTACCTCCCCCGCCTTTTCATCCCAACCGCCATGATTGGCTCGGCGTTAGTCGACATGTTTATGTCGACCTTGGTGTTCAGCGGGATGCTGGCGCTCTACTACTTCAACACCGGCTTCACGCCGAGTTGGCAGGTGGTGTTCGTGCCGTTCCTCGTGGTGCTGCTGATCGTGGCGGCGATGGGGACGTCGTACCTGCTTTCAGCGCTGACGGTGATGTTCCGCGACCTGCGGTTCATCATCCCGTTCATCACCCAGTTGGGCATCTGGCTGACCGCGGTCGCCTTCCCGCAGACGATTTTCGGTGAACATCGCGTGTGGCTGGCGCTGAACCCGTTTGCGGGCATCATTCAGGGCTTCCGTTCCGCAATCCTCGGCGTGCCGTGGGAGCCGCTGCAACTGGCAAGCTCGATCGTGTTTTGTTCGCTGCTGTTCGTCTTCGGCCTGTTCTACTTCAAACGCGTCGAACGACGGTTTGCGGATATCGCGTGAGGTAGTTGCCAGTTGTGAGTTGCCAGTTGCCAGTACGAGACGGGCACGGCAATTCGGCACTGGCAACTGGCAACTAGTTACTGGCAACTATACATGAGCAAACCCGCCATCAGCATCGAAGGCATCTCCAAGGCGTATCGCCTGGGCATGCAGTCCAAGCCCGAGTCGTTCAAGACGGCGGCGGTGGATATCCTGCGTAACCCGCTCAAGCGATTGCGCAAGTTCAACGAGGATTACTCGCAGGGCGAAGACGTCTTCTGGGCACTCAAGGACGTGAGCTTCGAAGTCGACCGCGGCGAGGTCATCGGCCTCATCGGCCGCAATGGCGCGGGCAAGTCGACGCTGCTCAAGGTGCTGTCTCGCATCGTCGAGCCCACCGGCGGGCAGGCGATCATGCGCGGGCGCGTCAGCTCGCTGCTCGAGGTCGGCACTGGCTTCCACCCCGAGCTAACCGGCCGCGAGAATATCTTCCTCAACGGCGCGATCCTGGGAATGAAGCACACCGAGATCAAGAAAAAATTCGACCAGATCGTCGAGTTCTCCGAGGTCGGCAAGTTCCTCGATACGCAGGTGAAACGATATAGCTCGGGCATGTACGTTCGCCTCGCGTTCAGCGTGGCGGCCCACCTCGACCCGGAAATCATGATCGTGGACGAAGTGCTGGCGGTCGGCGATCAGGCGTTCCAGCAGAAGTGCCTGGGCAAGATGAGCGACGTGATGCGGCAGGGCCGTACGATCCTGTTTGTCAGCCACTCGATGGACGCGATCGCCTCGCTGTGCACGACGGTCGTCCACGTGAAGAAGGGCACCGTGCAACACAAGGTGGGCGTCGAAGAAGGCATCCGCGCCTATCTCGACGAGGCCGCCGCCGGCGACAACCTGCCGCTGAAGGACAAGCCCCGCACCACGCGGCTGGCCGACCACAAGCCGATCTTCCACGACCTGCAGGTCCGCACCGAGGCGGGCAACAGCGTCATGATCCCGGTCGGCACGAAGGTCGGGTTCGACGTCACGATGCGCGACTTCGACGACGTGCCCGGCAACCTGACGCTCGGCATCGGCCTGAACAACTCGCGCGGGCAGCGCGTCGCGCTGTTCCACACCGAATATCACAAGGGCCTCACCTTCCGCGGCGCCAAGGAAATGACCATGAGCTGCGAGGTGCCGAGCCTGCCGCTGGCCCCCGCAAGCTACACGATCGATCTGGTCCTCGCCGACGGCTACAACATCATCGAGAAGGTAGAGCGTGCGGCCCAGGTTGAAGTGGTGTTCAACGACGTGCTCGGCACGGGCAAGGTGCCGAACGGAAAACAAAGCACGCTGGTGTTGCCGTGCTCGTGGAATAACTAAATAGGAGCCAGTAGTCGGGAGCCAGAAGCCAGGAGAAAGAAGAAATTCGGCGCCATCGCCTTCTCCTGACTCCTAGCTCCTGACCTCTGGCTCCTGCCTCCTATGCCTTCAGCGTCCTTCATCATCCCCACGCACAATCGCGGCGATCTGCTGATGCAGACCGTCGCGTCGGTGCGCGCCCAGACAGTGACGGATTTCGAGGCGATCATCGTCGATGATCACTCCACTGATGACACCGCCGAACGGATCAGGCCGGTGCTGGCGGAGGACGAGCGGTTCCGGTTCGTCTCGGTTCCGGATGGCCGGTCCGGGGCGCAGGCGGCGCGAAACGTGGGGATTGAGGCGGCGCGCGGACAGTTCGTCATCCTGCTGGACAGCGACGACCTCGTCGCCCCCCACTGCCTCGAGCAGCGGTTAGCGGTGATGCAGGATCGCCCGGAGCTCGACTTCGCCATCTTCCCCTGCGAGTGCTTCAAAACGTCGGCCGGAGATGTGGGGATTTACTGGAACGTTCCGACGGAGAAGTCCGACCTCGATCGGTTTCTCGAAGGCGACGTTCCGTGGCAGACGACATCGCCGATGTGGAGGCGTGAGTCGATCGTGTCGCTGCTCCCCTGGCCGGAGAACGTGCCGGTCGGACAGGATTGGGAGTTCCACATCCGGGCGGTCGCGCGCGGAATGAAATACGGCTGTTTCGGCGAGGTCGATCACTACTGGCGCATGGCCGACGCGGATCGCGATTCGATCGGCAAGCGGACGATGAAGCCCGAACTGCTCACTTCGCGCGTGACGACCAACGAAATGGTGCTGAACGCCCTCCGCGACGCCGGCCTGCTGACAGATCACCGCCGCAAGCTGTTCGCCGGCCTGTTCTTTCAGTCGGCCGAGCGGGTGGGCACGCGACTCGGCTGGCGCGACGGGCTGGCGGTATGGAAGCGTGCCCGCACGCTCGACCTGATCACCGATCGCGAGTTATCGCAAGGCAAATTCTATTTCTGGATGTACCGTTTCCGGTCGCTTCGCCCCTACCTCCGCGGCCGACTCGGGCGGGCTTGGCCGGCGGAGTATTTCGTGAAGCGGTCGGAGACGTACCTCAAGGCCCCAGTTCCGGCGACGGGAGGCGTCCATGCGTGAGGCCACGCCCGCGATCTCCGTCATCATGAGCGCTTACAACAACGAGCGCTATCTCCGTAAGGCAATCGATTCGATCGTCGCGCAGACCTTCGGCGATTTCGAATACATCATCATCGACGATGGCTCGACCGACGCCACACTCTCGATCCTGCGCGACTACGAATTGCGCGACGATCGCTTCCGCATCATCTCGCGCCCCAATAAGGGGCTCACCGTCTCGCTCAACGAGGCGCTCTCCTGCGCCCGCGCCCCCTACATCGCCCGCATGGACGGCGACGACGTCTCGGCGCCCGATCGCTTCGAAAAGCAGATCGCCTACATGAACGCGCATCCCGAATGCGTGCTGCTGGGGTCGCGCGTAAACCTGATCGATCCGTTCGACGGGTACATCGCACTGGGCGACTACATGCGGCACACGCACGCCGAGATCGACGCCCAACTGCTGGCCGGCTCCGGCGGCGCGGTGGTTCACCCGGTGGCGATGATGCGCGCGAGCGCCGTCCGCCAGCTGAACGGCTACCGCGAGCAGTATAACAACAGCGAAGACCTCGATCTGTTCCTGCGCCTCGCCGAGATCGGGCAGGCGCACAACCTGCTCGACGTCCTGCTGGACTACCGCCGGCACCCGGAATCGGTCAGCCATCTGAAGTTCGAAAACCAGTGGAAGCTGAAGCGCCAGATCATCGCCGACGCCTACGCCCGGCGAGGCATGGCGTTCCCGGACGACTGGACGTTCACGCCGTGGCAGCCCAAGCCGCACGACGAGCAGTTCCGCGACTGGGGCTGGCGCCAGCTCAAGGTCGGCCAAACCGCGATCGCGCGAAAGCATGCTTGGGAAGCGCTCCGGCGATCGCGGACCAGTTGGGCGTCGTGGCGATTGATGTTCTGCGCCCTGCGGGGCCGATGAGCCTGTTGAAAACGTTATGCCGACGAACCACACCAGCACCGTCAGCGAGCCAACCGCAGGACACGCCCCCGCGGTCATCACCGAGCGCGCCGCGCCGCCGGTGTCGATCATCATGTCCAACTACAACGTCGAGGCCTACCTGGCCGAGGCGGTGGACTCGATGCTCAACCAGACCTTCGGCGACTTCGAGTTCATCGTCATCGACGACGGCTCGACCGACGGCTCGATCGACATCATGCAGGACTACGCCCGGCGGGATAAGCGCATCACCTTCAAGGCCCGCGAGAACCGCGGCCTGCCCGCCACGCTGAACGAAACCGCCCGCATGTCCCGCAGCGAATATCTCGCCCGCATGGACCCGGATGACATCTCGCTGCCCGCGCGGCTTGCCAAGCAGGTCGCGTTCATGAACGAGCACCCCGAGGTGGTGAACGTCGGCTCGCGCGTGATCCTGATCGACCCGTTCGGCGTGCCGATCAAAACCACCGACCACCCGCTCACGCACGAGGAGATCGATCGCGACCTGCTGCGCGGCATCGGATGGGCGATCGTTCATCCGGTAGCGTTCATCCGTAAGTCGGGCCTCGAACGCTGCGGCTGGTACAACGAGGGCTACCGCACAAGTCAGGACATGGAATGCTGGCTGCGCATGGCGGAGATCGGCAGGCTCGCGAACATCGAAGAGCCGCTGTTGAAGTACCGCCAGCACCTCGCCAGCGCGAACTTCGCCAAGGCTGAGCAGCAGAAGAAATTCAAGGTGCAGATCATGACGGCGGCGTATGAGCGTCGCGGGTTGCCGGCGTTCGATCCTTCGATCCTCGAAGCCCCGCCGACGACGAGCCCGTTCGAGTCGCGCGCCCGCTGGGGCTGGTCGGCGATCAAGGCGGGCAACATGAAGGCCGCCCGCGCGCACGCGATCGCGAACCTGAAACAAAAACCCCTGTCGCTCCGCATGTGGAAGCTCCTGGCCTGTTCCGTGAGGGGGCGTTAATACAATGCCGAAGGTCAGCTGCATTCTGGCGGCGTACAACGCCCAGCGTTTCCTCCGCCCGGCGGTGGAAAGCGTGCTGGCGCAGACGTTCCGCGACTTCGAGCTCGTGATCGTCGATGACGGCTCGACCGACGCCACCCCCGCCATCGCCGATGAGTTCGCCAAGCGCGATCCGCGCGTGCGGGTGATCCATCAGAGGAACGCCAAGCAGGTGATGGCGGCGCGGAACGGCATCGATTCCGGCGACACCCCACTCATCGCGCGGCTCGACGCGGACGACATCGCCAAGCCTGATCGCTTCGCGAAGCAGGTAGCGTTCTTCGACGCGAATCCCGACGTGGTGCTGCTCGGCGGCGCCTACGAGATGATCGACGAGGCCGGCCGGCTGCTGACGACGATCCGCCAGCCGGAGGACGACGCCTCGCTGCAGGAAATCTGCCTCACCGGCCGTTGCCCGATCTGCCAGCCGCTGGCGATGTTCCGGCGCGACGCGTACGAAAAGGTCGGCGGGTATCGCCCGGAGTACCTCACCGCCGAAGACCTCGACCTGTGGCTGCGGCTGGGCGAGGTCGGCAAGATGGCCTGCCTGCCCGACGTGCTCATCCAGTACCGCCAGCACCAGAACAGCATCAGCGAAGTAAACCAGAAGATGATGATCGGCCACCAGCGCGAAATCTGCGCCCAGGCCTGGGAACGCCGTGGACTCGTCGGCAAATATCAGTTCATGGGGGAAACCCCCTGGCGCGCCACCGGCGACCGCGCCAGCCGGCACGCGCAGATGCTGAAATACGGCTGGTGGGCGTGGAAATCGGGCGTCCCCTCCACCACGCGGCACTACGGCCGGCAGGCGATCCGCATTCGTCCGCTGCACCCCGGAGGGTGGAAACTACTGCTGGCCGGGCTCAAACAAGGCCGCGATCCCTCCTGAACCGCCACACCGGAAGAACCGATAACTGACTAGTAGCGTCGATGAAGCGAATCCTGCTGATCACCTCCGTCCTCCCCTGGCCCCTTCGTCGAAACGGCGGAGCCCAGCGGACGGCGCTCGTCAAACGGGCACTCGAAAAATGGGGCGAGGTCGATGTGTTCGCGGTCGGCGGAACCGAACTGCGCGAGCAAACCGATACGTTCGATCGACAACTCGCCGAACAGCGCGTCCTCGATTGCATCATCCGCTCGCCCGCCACCCCTAAACCGCCGTTCTACCTCCCCGGTCCCGCCGGGCGGGTGTGGCAGACGATCCGGCGATACGAGCAGAACTACGAGCCCGACCCCGCCGTCGCCGACCAGCTCGACCGGCGGTTGAAAGAGAAAAAGTACGACCTGATCGTCTCGCGCTACCTCCAGCCGGCGCTTCAGTCGGGCATCATGCGACATGCCGGCATTCCCAAGCTGCTCGATTTCGACGACATCGACTGGTCCACGCTCCAGGCCAATCTCGCCGTCAAACCGTGGGCGGGCGTGAACGGTAAGTTCGCCTCAAAACAGGTGTTGCAGCGCGTCAAGCGCGCCTGCGACAACGCGATGCCTCTCTTCAGACGCACGTTCGTCACCAGCGAGGAAGACCGCGCGATGCTGTCGTCGCCCGCCGTCGTGCTGCCGAACATCCCGTTCAGCGAGCGCGCGGACGCCGAGATCGCCCCGCTGCCGCCGACGGGCGGGAGCAACGACCTGCTGTTCGTCGGCGATCTGCAATTCCCGCCGAATCGGGACGGGTTGGATCGATTTCTGACGAAAGTCTGGCCGCAGGTACACCAGATAATTCCCGAGGCGCGCGTGCGCATCGTCGGCCGCGGGCTCACGCCGGAGCGCGCCGAACGCTGGAAGGCCATCGCCGGCGCCGACGTCATTGGCTTTGCGGACGACCTGGTCGAATGCTATCGCCAATGCGCCTTCACCGTCGTTCCGATCTACTTCGGCGGCGGAACCAAGATCAAGATTTTGGAATCGCTGGCATTCGCCCGCACAGTCGTTACAACCGATCATGCGATGCGCGGCTACGCCCAGCTCACCGAGCCGACGCCCTCCGTCGCGGTCACGGAGACCGACGACGACTTCGCGCAGGCCTGCATCCGCCTGCTTCAGACGCCCTCGCTCCGCGACGCCATGGCGGCGACGGGCCGGCGCGTGGTGGCGGAGCGATTTTCGTTCAATCGGTTTTCACAGGTTCTGGATGACGCGGTCGCCGAGGTGTTGAAGTGAAAGTCACCTTCGTCCTTCCCCACGCCGGCATGGCCGGCGGCATTAAGGTTTGCGCGATCTATGCCCAGGCGCTGCGGCGCAAGGGGCACGAGGTGTCGATCGTCTCCACGCCACGCCCGCAGCCGAGCTCGCTGAAAAACCGCGTAAAAACGCTCCTGAAGGGCTCCGGCTGGAGCAATAAGCAGAAGGACGACCCCGGCCATTTCGACGGGCTCGGCTTCCCGCACAAGGTCATCGACCGCTATCGCCCCGTCGTCGATGCCGACTGCCCCGACGCCGACGTCGTCATCGCCACCTGGTGGGAAACCGCCGAGTGGGTAAGCCGGCTGTCGCCGCGCAAGGGCGCGAAGGTGTACTTCATCCAGCACGACGAGCGTTTCACGAACACGCCCCACCACCGCGTGGAAAAAACGTGGAAATTGCCGATGCACCGCATCACCATCGCCCAATGGCTGGTCGACCTCGGCCGGCACCACTACGGCGTGGATCAAATCGACCTCGTGCCCAACGGCGTGAGCCTCGAGCAGTTCAACGCCCCGCCGCGCGGGAAGCAAAAGACGCCCACCGTAGGCATGATGTACAGCTATCAGCCGTTCAAGGGTTGCGATATCTCGATCCAGGCGTTCGAGATCGCCGCCCGGAACGTCGCGGGGCTGAACATGGTGGTGTTCGGCGTGTACAACCCGACCGAGCAGTTGCCGCTGCCGAAGGAATCGCGTTTCACGTTCAGCCCGCCGCAATCCCAGATCAAGGATTTTTACGCTTCCTGCGATGCCTGGCTCTTCGGATCGCGTTCGGAGGGCTTCGGCCTGCCGATCCTGGAGGCGATGGCCTGCCGAACGCCGGTCATCGGCACCCCCACCGGCGCCGCGCCGGAGTTGATCAAGGCCGGCGGCGGCGTCATTGTTAAGCCGCAGGACGCGATCGACATGGCCCGGGCCATCGAACGCATCGCCCGGATGACCGGCGCGGAGTGGAAGCAGATGTCCGATATTGCGTATCAGACCGCCCAGGCGAACACCTGGGACCGAAATGCCGATCTGTTCGAAGCGTCGCTCATCCGCGCCGCCGAGGCGCAGAAGGCGGCGGGCAAGCTGGGAATGGCGTCATGAACCAGATCGTACTGCTGGCCATCTTCCTGACCGCGCTGTACGTCGCGCTGCGATATGGCATCGCGCGCACGTTCACGTACGTATACGTCCCGGCGCTGCTGTTGCTGTTCCTCATCCCCAAGTGGGACCTTCCCGGCATCCCAAACCTCATCACCCCCAGCGCCGTCGGCTACGCGGTGCTGCTCGCGGTGCCGTTCCGGTGGCAGGAGTTCACGCGAATCCGGCTTAACTTCCTCGACGTCCTGATCGTCCTGATGATGATGCCGCCGACGCTGAGCGTGTTCCTGAACGACTCGCTTTGGGACGCGATCAGCCGCTCGGGCGACCTGTTCTTCCGATGGGTGCTCCCGTACTTCATGGGCCGCATCGCGTTCCAGGACTTCGATGCCCGGCGTCGGCTGTTGCCGGTGTTATGCACGTGCGCGATCATCATCGGCAGCTTCGCCGCGGTCGAGGCGAGGCTGAGGCCGTACTTCGTCGCGCGGACGATGAAGCAAGTCGGGCTCGCCAACGCCCCGGTCGCGCAGGTCTTCTGGCGCTTCGGCCTGGCCCGCGCGCAGGTGACGCTGGGCCATCCGATTGACCTGGGCGTGTGCGGCGTGATCGTCGGATCGATGATCATCCTGCTCACCCCCATTACCGGACGAAAGTGGAACGAACTACTGCCGCTCGCGGGCGTGATCGCCAGCGGGGCGATGGTTGTGGGCGCGGTGAGCTTCACGGGCTTCTCGGCATTGCTGGCGGCGTTCGCGTGCTTCTTCGCGTTCCGCATGCCGCGTGCCGGGCCAAAGCTGGTGCTGCCCGCAATCCTGGCGCTGGGATTCACGATCACCGCGATCATGACCAGCATGCTCACGGCCGAGTTGTCCGATCGTCCGGAGGACAAGCTCGACGAATCCATCTGGATCCGCATGAAGCTGCTGCAGGAAGGCTGGGAGACCGCCACCAACGCCGGCCTCGTCGGCCAGGGACAGTACCTCGATACCGCCGGCATCGGCACGGGCAGCATCGATAACTCGTACCTGCTGTTCGTCATGCAGTACGGATGGCTGCACCTGGCGTTCTGGATCATCCTGGCGCTGTCGATCGGCTACATCGGCGGCCGCACGCTGTCGCTCACGCGGACCACCAGCGAACGCATCCCCGTTGCGGCGGCGTGCGCAGGGCTGATCGCGGTGTTCGCCTCGATGTACACCGTTTTCTACGGATTCGCGTACGCGCTGCTATTCCTGGTGCTGGTGGGCTTCCTGTCGTCGATGTGGCAGATCTTCTCGACGACCGCCCGAGCACAGGCGGTCATGCCGCACGGGTTCCAGCCTGTCATGCCGCCGCCGGGCGCGATGCCCCGGGGCTTGCGATGAAACAACGCCCCGCCGCGATGATCGCAACGGTTGCGATCGTCGTCCTGCTGGCGATCGGGCTGCGGTGTCTCACGCTTTTCTACGTCGACGCGCTCGCCCTTCCCCCTGCCGAGGACCGCTCGATCGCGATCCACCTGCTGGACGGCCGCGGGTTCAGCTTCACCGCGTTCAACCACACCGGCCCGACAAGCATCCGCCCGCCCGTCTATCCGATGCTGCTGGCGTCGCTTTATGCGATCTTCGGCGTTGACTCGACGCAGGCGGACATTGCCGCCCTGGCGATCAACGTGCTCGCCGGCGCTGCCGGTGTAGCCGTCGCCTACAGCATCGGCCTGGCGATCCGCCGGAAAAGCAACGCTGGCGACGATCCCGATCACCGGCTCGCCTTGCTATTGGCGATCGGCGTCGCCATCCTGCCGACGCAACTTTATGCCGGGGCGTATGCACAGGGACTGTCGATCGCGTTTCTGCTAATGCTGACGGCCGTCCGCCTGGCCCTTTCCCCCGATCTTCGCCTCGCGGCCCTCGCGGGCGTGGTCGCGGGGCTGGCGGTACTGACGGAGTCGGCATTGTGGTTGCCGCTGCTGGGGCTCACGCTGCTGGTCGCGTGGCGAAACCGGGGATTCGCGACGCTGATGCTCGCCGGGGCGATCGTCGTGGTATCGCCGTGGCTGTACCGCAACGCGATCGTGCAGGGGCAGATCGTGGGCGTGACGAACGAGTTGTGGCCGGACGTGTTCCGCGGGAACGGACCGGACGCGACCGGATCGATCCACCTTCGCACGCGCACGCACGCCGGCAAACCACAAAGCCGCATCGATCGGCTGTCGCCCATCGAAATCGACCAGTTAAAGCGCCAGCCCGAACGCGTCCGCAACGACCTGCAACGCCGCTGGTCGCTCAACTGGATTCGCGAGCAACCTCTGCAATATCTGAAGCTATGCGCCGTCCGCGCCGGCAAGACGCTATGGCTCGACTGGGACCACCCGAAAGCGTGGAACGCGCTGAATGTCGCATCGCGATCCGCATTGCTATTGGGTTTAGCGATGGCGTGCGTGGCGGCGTTGCGAAAATCGACGACCTGCGGCGTATTTTCGGTCGCGCTGGTGCTGATGATCGGGCTAGTGCTGGCGAGCGCGTTCACGCTGGCAGAGGCGAGAAATGCGGCGTTCATCGATTTTCCACAACTATTGGTGCTCGCTTGGGTTGCCGATAGGAAACTGGGCTGATGCGATATCTGTTGGCGACCCACATTTCCGCCTACTCCGGCCAATCCCCTGGCGTGCTCCGCTGGCCAGCGGAATGGGTGGCGGATTTGCGGGCGCAAGCGAAAGCGCTCAAAAAGGCCGGCTTCGACGTGACCGTCGCCGCTCCGGTGCTGGAGGCGATCGACGCGCGAACGCTTGCGAAACGCGAGATCGCGGATATCACGCTTAAGGACGAATTATTTCGATTCATCAGGCTGCCGGGCTATCGGACGGCTGCGCAATTTATGGGAGCGCGTACGTCTTTACGCAAAATCATCGCTGACGAGGCGAAGCAGGCAGACGTGGTCCAACTCGGCGCCGGCGGTCACCCGATCTCGCTCGGCCAGACGCTCTGGCCAACCGTTTCAGGCGTCCAAGCGAAACGAGTGTTCGTCTTCTCGTCCGACCCCGTCCCCGCCCGGCAAAGGCACGCTCACAGCGGCAGAAACCCCGCCAAACGCCTCGCCAAACAACTCGCCGCCCGGCAGTTCGAGACCTTCTGCGCCAAGGCGATCCGCGAGGCCGACCTCGTCTTCGCGCAGGACGCCAGCGTCAGTACCCGATTTCCCCAATCGTGGGAGAATCATTGCCATACGACGTTCACCACCCATCTACCCGACTCACTCCTGGGCGAACCGCGCTCGCCTGACACGCGTAAGCCTTTGCAAATGCTGTGTTTCGGCAGTTCTGGCCTCACCCGGGGCCTCGACCACCTCCTCCGCGCCCTCGCCAAGGCCCGGCGGCTGAGCGGGAAGGTGGAGCTCGACCTCGCCGGCGACCTCATCGGCTCGCAGGAGCTGATGGACCTCATTCGTGACGAAAAACTCGAAGCCGGCGTGCGGCTTCACGGTATCGCCAACCTCGCTTTGCAGCGTCAATTAATCGATTCTGCGGACTTATTAGTATCGAGTTCACTCGTTCCGACCACGGACCCCATAATCTTCTTGGCTGCCGCCCGCGGATTGCCGATTGTTACATACCAGAGCGGCGTATTGGATGATCAGATCATCCAGGCCCGCGCCGGCCTGATTGTGCCCCGCGGCGAGACGAATATGCTCGCCCAAGTCATCCTCGACCTCTCCCGCGACCGCGGGCGGGTTGAGACAATGTCGAAGCAGGCGATCGCCTGGGCGAAAGCGTCGAGCCTCGACGCCGTCCATCGCGATCGAGCAGAGAAGGTGTTAAAGCTGTTCAAGCGATGAAGGTCGCCGAAAAAAGTTGAAGCTGTTCAAGCGATGAAAGTCGCCGAAAAAAGTTGAAGCTGCTCAAGCGATGAAAGTCCTCGTCGTCATCGTCAACTACCGCACGCCGGGCCTCACCATCGACTGCCTGAAGTCGCTGGAGCCCGAGATCGCGCGCGTCGGCCTCGGCCACCAAGTGCAGGTCGTCGTCACCGACAACAGGTCCCCCGACGATTCCGTCCAGCTCATCGGCAACGCCATCCGCGACCTAGGCTACGCCTCCTGGTGCCGCCTCATGCCGCTGGAAAAGAATGGCGGGTTTGCGTACGGGAATAACGAGGCACTAAAACAGTATGGTTGTAGCCGCGACGCCTGCGTCGCCCATTTGCCAGCCGAATGGTCGACGCAGGCGCCACAGCTACACCAGCCGCAGTATGTCTGGCTCCTCAACCCCGACACGATTGTCCTTGAGGGCGCGCTCACCGAACTGATCCGCTTCATGGATGAAAACCCCACCGTCGGCATCGCCGGCGGACGGGCGGTGAACCGGGATATGACCGTCCGCAACAGCGCCTTCCGCTTTCATAGCCCGCTGGGCGAGTTGGAGGGGGCATTGCGGTTCGCGCCGGTGTCGAAAGCGTTGAAGAACTACATCGTCGCGCCGGGCGTGCCCGAATCGCCGCAGAAGGTGGATTGGGTGAGCGGCGCGAGCATGATGGTCCGGCGCGAGGTGTTCGAAACGATCGGGCTGCTCGACGACGGTTACTTCATGTACTACGAGGAGACCGACTTCTGCCTCCGCGCCGCCCGCGCCGGCTTCACGTGCTGGTATGTACCGCAGAGCCGCATCATCCATCTCGTCGGTCAAAGCTCCGGCGTCACCGGCGCCACGCGATCGGCCAGGCGACGTCCGAAGTATTGGTTCGAATCGCGCGCCCGGTACTTCAAGAACAATCACGGCCCGCTCACGATGCACACCGCCAACGTCTCATGGCTGATGGCGTACCCGTGCGGGCGACTCTGGCAACTGGTCCGCGGCAAGCGGCGGGACGATCCGCCGAGGCTGTGGTGGGATTTCCTTCGATATAACTACCTGCCATGCATCCGCTGAACGAGACCCAACGCATCGCCGACGCGATCAGCGCCCCGCCGCCAACGAGTGATGTGCCGGCGGGCATGAACGCGCGCCCCGAGAGCGACGTCGCCCTGGGCACGATCAACATGAATCCGCCAGGCATGTCGCTGCTGGCGCTTCTGAAGGAAGACTTTCAGACGCACGAGCGCGACCTGCTGAGCCAGGGCTTCTGGGCGATGGCGGTGCATCGGTTCGGCAACTGGCGCATGAGCATTGG
>JBBCIV010000040.1:0-7514 GCA_037189665.1 Phycisphaerae bacterium
GATTCCCGCCGGCAGTGTTGGGAGCGCGAAGAAATCGCGATTTTAGGAAATTTTCTGCTCTGCGCTGCGCATTTGTCATGACAAACGCGCAGCGCGCCAGTCTTATTGGGAGGCGCGTTCGTCCGAAGGCGACGCGATTTCGGTTGGCAGGCAGGAAATGTAGCGTGCGCAAAAGTGCGCGTTGTGTGGAGCGTGGCCCGAAGGTCGGGCGCGAGTTTCATGAACTCGAAGCGCCGGTTCGATTCCGGCCGCTCCTATGGTTTTAAGGAAAGGATATCCCATGCGGCGACCATACGCTCAACCGTCAACGTCGTTCATGATCAACAGTAACTTTGCCCCTCTCAATCGCCGCCGCAGGTCGGCGGCGGGAGATGATTTATGGACTCGATTGTCAGTCATTTCGAGCGTATGGGCGCTCGTGCCAAGCGTCGCGGCAACGTGAGCGGCGCCTTTTCGATCGACGTCCGCCGTGATCGCGACGGCGAATACTTCGAGTTGCTCATCGGTCTTGGCGTCGAGG
The DNA here is from genome assembly GCA_037189665.1 of Phycisphaerae bacterium. Lineage (GTDB taxonomy): Bacteria > Planctomycetota > Phycisphaerae > Tepidisphaerales > Tepidisphaeraceae > BPJO01. The sequence goes on from JBBCIV010000040.1 coordinate 521, forward strand.
TGCTGGTCGTCGATGTTCGTCGACGTGAGCGGCACTTGCTGCTGCACACGCACAACACGCGTGCTCGCGACGGCGCCAAGAGCAAGTTCCTTTGCGGCCACGACGAGCGTCACTGGTTCATCGCCGCCGTGCCGGAAGTCCAGGGCGTTCGGGATGTCCCGACCGCGATGGACGCGTTGAAGCCTCAGGAAGTGTGGGACGCGATCGCCGAGCACGGCGTGAACCGTCGGGTGGTCAACCATCGCAACACTGGCGCCTTCGTTCGCCAGGGCGAGTGGTTCTTCATCCCCTTTCCGCGGCTGAACACGCGCGGGCTGACCGTGCTTCATCACGAGCCGATCACCCGCGGCCGGGGGAAGCCGCACTGGTGTCAGTACCTGGCGCGCCAGGGTGGTGAAAACGTAATGGTCAGCCCCCTTACACCGCAGGGCGTGACCAAAGCGGAATTCGAACGGATGGATCGCAAGATTCGCGATCAGTTCGTATGGCGGCGAATGCAGCGGGACGCAACGGTGTTCGCGAGGGGCTACGTGCGTCATCCGGATCACGCGACGATCCGGCTGCGCGACTGGCACCGCGTGGTGATGAACACCGAATCGCGAGCCAGCGCGATGCGCCACCTCGCGTTCCTGGATTGAGGTTTGTTTGTGCCGCGATGCGTCCGCCGCGACGGTGAACAGCCGTCGTGGCGGTTTCGGGGTTCGTCCAACCGGTCGGATGTCGGGCTCTGAACCCGGAGATGGCGGTTCGAATCCGCCGCCCCGAACTGTTTTTCTGGTGAACGCGGATCGAGCGTTGCGCGTTCACTGTTTGAGCCGTCTTTTCCCAGAAAGGAGAACCGCCAATGACCGGCACATACTGTTTCTGCGAACTTCATAAACCTGTAACGGACGGCGTCCTCCAGATGCTGAGTTGGATTCCGTCAACGCACGCCGTCGTAGGCAAAATTTTGCGCCTGAAAGACCCGGAGGCCGGGCATTGGAGCGATGGCTGGCGCGTCGAGAGCACCAGCGATCCGAGGCCGGCGAAACAGGTTGAAACCTACGCGCAAATGTCGCACCGCGCGCGGCGAACGTTTAAATGATGTCTTGTTGCGATGGTGGACGTGGGCTATTGGTTGGCCGCCGCGCTGTGAACGCGGATCAAGCTCGGTTCGATTCCGGCCGCTCACCCTTTGCCTGGCGCTTTCGAGGAGTTGGCATTGCCCATACGATGCTGCCATGAGGAAGCTGGCGTTTTCGTCGAATGCGTTCAAGAAGAACACGCTCACCGAAGCGATCGACCTGATCGGCGAGATCGGCTACGCCGGCGTCGAGCTGATGGCCGACCTGCACCACGCATGGCCGCCCACGTTTGACGCGGCGCGCCGGCGCGACGCGCTCAAGCAGCTTTCCGATCACGGAATGATCGTCAGCAACGTCAACGCCTTCACGTGCTTCGTCCACGGCGACACCTACCACCCGACCTGGATCGAGGAAGACGCGAGGCAAGTGCAGGTCCGCGTCGACCACACGATCCGCTCGCTGGAGATGTCACAACAGTTCGGCGTGCGCACGCTATCCATCCAGCCCGGCGGACCGACAATTGGCACGGGACTGACGCGAGATCAGGCGGAGGAGCGCTTCGCCGAATCGCTGGCCAAGTGCATCGCAACCGCGCGGGCGACGGGCGTCGTCATCGGCATCGAACCCGAACCAGGCCTGCTCATCCAGACCGCGCAGGAGTATCTCGATTTCAAAAACCGCTACTTCCGCGACGAGCCGATGGTGAAGATGAACTGCGACATCGGCCACCTCTTCTGCGTCGGCGACAATCCGGCGGCGGTCATCCGATCGATGCCCGAGCACGTCGCTCACGTTCACCTGGAAGACATCGGCGCCAACCACGTTCACCAACACCTCACACCAGGCAAAGGCGTAATCGACTTCGGCGCGATCTTCGCGTCGCTGGACGCGATTCAATACGCCGGCTGGACGACCGTAGAGCTCTACCCTTACGAAACGACGGCGGCAGGGGTGGCGAAGGCGGCGTGGGAACATTTACGGAAAATTGGCGTGTAGCCTGCCGCGCAGCACGCCCCCCGCTTTTTATTCGGACCTTCTAAAACACATTTCGTCTTGCCTTCATGAACTCCGTATCAGACTTCAGAGAGTCAGAAGGAATAAGGGATATGTTTATGAAGACGTACAGGATTTCAGAATTTCGATCGCAGGAAGAACGTCGTTCAATGACGGCGGTTCCGATGGCCCACTCCGTTTACGCGGCCGACGCCAACAATGCGTCGCGGATCAACGGCGCGTCCGGTAATACGATTGTCGCCTCCGACGAATCGGCATTCTCGCTCACCGCCGACGGCCGATCGTTCTCTGAAAATAACACGGCATCCATCCGCATGAACAACGATAAACTGTTCAACAATCTCAACCGGAATACGCTTGTCACCCGCGGCAATCGCGTGAGCAATATCGTCGCCGACGAAGGATTTCTCGCGATCAACCGCGAGAACGAAGTTCGAGTCGTCGGCCGGTCGCACGGCTTTGGGACCAGCACGTTTGTTGTCACCAGCGATAGCGCTCATACGGCATTCGAGCAAAGCAAGATCGGCAATTGCTCGTTCCGCGCAACCGTAGACGGCGCTGCGGAAGTAAGCCCCCGCTCAATCCAAACAATGACGGCCAACTCTGGCGATTACACCCCCAGACGTAATGTGAATGACGGTTACCTCCGTCTCTCCAGCACCCAGACTTACAACTCGGCCGACATGTTCTTCATCTCGCGAGCGGCGTAATCCGCCCGCCCACTCGCGAAACAGCCCACCACACCAACGCCGGCCCGTAATCGATCGCGTGATCGAGCGGGCCGGCGTGATTTTTGGGGATAGTTGATCGTTTGGAAGTTGATAGTTGATAGAAAGCGGGCGGTGCTGCGCCCATCAGCTATCAACTATTAACCATCAACTCTTCAATCAAAACGAATACACCGCCGATAGCGTGATTCGCCAGCCGAACAGATCGTTATCGTCATCGGTGATCGCGGTTTCCCAGGCGCCACGGAGCGCCAGTCCTTCGAGGACGCGGAACTCAGCCCCGGCCGCCACGGTCACCACATCGGGACCGCCGCCGAGGTCCGCGACGTCCAACCCGCTGAACGGCGGGCGAACGTCGCCGTCGTCGAGGGTGTGATAGCCGTGGAACTCCAGCACAGCGCTCGCCCACTCGCACAGGTAGTAGTCGGCGTGCGCGTTCCAGTAAAACCGCGTGCTTTCCTCGTCGTCCAGCGGCAGAAGGAAGTTGACGTTCGCGCCCAGGTGCAGCCGGTCGAACCCCTTGTCGACCGACGCCCACAGCCGCACGTCATCATCGTTCTGAAGCACGCTCGGATCGCCGACCGCGAACTCATACCCCGCGCCGACGGCGGCGTGCAGGTTGTTCTCAAAATCCTGAAGGAAGTTCCATTTGATGCCGGCCGCGACGTCGTTCCAGCCGTCGTCCTTCAGGGCATCGGTGTCGAAGTCGACGTAGCCGTCCTTGTACGCGACGAACTGCACCTGCTCGGTGATCGCCAGCCGCAACTGCACCGCGTAGACGCTCGCATGGCCGCCGCCCAGCGGGGCCTTGTCGAAATCGTGCCACACGTACCAGGCGCGAATATCGGAAGTGACGAACGAATCCTCGTTGTAATAAGGGGAAGTGACAGGATGGACAAATTTGTCCGATTTCTCCTGCTTCGCCGCATCCGGATTCGGCCCGTCAAGAAGCACGAACTTCGCGTGCTGCGCCATCGCGCCAGAAACTCCGAACATCGCCACTGCCGCGGCAACGGCGAGATAAAATGAGCGTTTCATACATTCCTTCCGTTGTGCCCTCCTACCCATGTGTCACACCTGATGCGCTTCGCGAAGGGCAGACCCACACATCAGATTAAAAGACCTTTACATCTTTTATAAAGCCCGTTTCCGATCTCGTCAACAGTGTTGGGTTTCCCCTGATTCGAGACGGCGCGCATGATGGCGAGGCTATGACCGACACCCGCCCTACCTGGGACCGACTCGCCGACTTCTGGGACAAGCACTTGAAGGAGGGAAACGACTTTCAGCGCAAGCTGATCATGCCGACGACCGACCGGCTGTTGGGCGACGTGTCGTCGAAGGCGATCCTCGATGCCTGTTGCGGCAACGGCAACTATTCACGCGTGCTGGCATCGCGCGGAGCTCGGGTTACGGCGTTCGACGGATCCAGCGTCTTCATCGACCGCGCTCGCGAACGAACGCCGGCCGGAATGCCGGTCGAATATCAGGTGATCGACGCGACGAATGAGGCGGCCTTGGAAGCGCTCGGCGAAGCCCGGTTTGACGCGGCCGTATCGTCGATGGCGTTGATGGACCTGGCGACGATCGCCCCCCTGCTGCGCGCTGTCCGCCGAGCGCTGAAGCCGGGCGGACGCTTCGTATTCTCGGTCTGCCACCCCGCGTTCAACTCCACGCGGAACAAGAACGTCTCGGAACTGGTCAACGACAACGGCCGAATGCGGCAGCGGTTCGGCGTGGTGGCCGAACACTATCTCACGCCCATCGAAGACCTATCCGAAGGCATCCTCAACCAACCGGAACCCCACCCCATGTTCCATCGGCCGATCAGCCTGCTGCTGCAGAGCTGTTTCGACGCGGGATTCGTCGTCGACGGCTTCGAAGAACCATCGTTCTCCTTCGACAAATCTGCCAATGCTTTCTCTTTCGCCAAGCGCCCGGAAATTCCGCCGGCGATGGTGGTGAGAATCAGGTGAATGCCGAAAGCAAAATGCGTCTCCATCCCATCTGGGATGGAGACGCATTCTTTGTAAACGTCACGCTTTTCAGCAGGACTCAGGGCACCAGCGATGTCCCCGCCATCGCCGCCGGCTGCTTCAGCCCCATAAGCTTGAGCAGCGTGGGCGCGACGTCGGCGAGCCGGCCGTCTTCCTTCAGCTTGACGCCTTTGTAGCGATCATCGACGACGATCAGCTCAACGTCGTAGATCGTGTGGGCCGTGTGTGGGCCGCCAGTGGCGGGGTCTATCATCTGTTCGGCGTTGCCGTGGTCGGCGGTGATGACGAGGCTGCCGCCCTGCTTCTTCGTGGCCTCGATGATCTGGCCAACAAATCCGTCCACCGCTTCACACGCCTTGATCGCCGCCGGCAGCGAGCCGGTGTGGCCGACCATATCGCCGTTGGCGAAGTTGACGACGACGAGGTCGTATTTGCCGGAGTTTATCGCCATCAGCGTCTCGGCGGCCACGCCGGGGGCGCTCATCTCGGGCTGCTGATCGTAGGTCGTCAGCGGGCTGCCGTCGGGCAGGAATTTCGGGCTCTGCACGATCGCGCGGTCTTCGCCGGGGAACGGTTCCTCGCGATAGTCGTTGAAGAAGAACGTGACGTGTGGAAATTTTTCCGTCTCGGCGCAGCGGAACTGCTTCAGGCCAAGCCTGCTGACGTATTCGCCGAGGATGTCGGTCATCTTCGGGGGCTTAGGATAGGCGACCTTGACCGGCGAGCCTTCCTCATAGGCGGTCATGGTGACGTAGTAAAGGTCGAGCTGCGGGCCGCGGTTGAAGCCGCGAAAATCGGGCACGACGAACGCGGCGGTCAGCTCGCGCGGGCGGTCGCCGCGGTAGTTGTAGAAGATGACCGAATCGCCGCCGGCGACCGTGGCGCGCGGGGTATGGCCGTCGTCGGAGATGACGCTGGGGGTGACGAACTCATCGCCCTTCATCGTCGGCTCGGCGGGGTGCTCGTAATAATACTGGATCGCCTCGACCGCGCTCCTGAAGGCCGGGCCTTCGCCCAGCGAGATGGCGCGGTAGGCTTTTTCGACGCGGTCCCAGCGTTTATCGCGATCCATCGCCCAGAACCGCCCCGCCACCGTCGCCACCTTGCCGACGCCGATCTCTGCCATCTTCTTTTCGGCGGCCTCGATATACCCCACCCCATAGCTCGGCGGCGAGTCGCGGCCGTCAGTAAAGGCGTGGAGGTAAACGCGATCGAAATTCCGACGTTTCGCCAGTTCCAGCACCGCATACAGGTGCTCGAGCAAGCCGTGCACGCCGGCGTCGCTGACGATGCCGAAGATGTGCAGCTTGCTGCCCTTGGCGACGCAGTTGTCGATGGCGGCGTTCAACTCCTTGTTGGAATAGAACTTCCCATCGCGGATTTCCTTGGTGATGCGGACCGATTCCTGATCGACGATGCGCCCCGCGCCGATGTTCTGATGGCCGACCTCGGAGTTGCCCATCGTGCCCTCGGGCAGGCCGACGTCGAAGCCACTGGTGTGAATCAGCGTGCGCGGGTAGACCTTGGCGATCGCGTCGGCGACCGGCGTGTTCGCCTGCAGCACGGCGTTGGCCTTGTCCCACTCCTTGTACGGGTTCTGCCCCCAGCCATCACGGATGATCAACACAACAGGTTTCGGCATGAAAAATTTCCTTCGATCAAAATCGAGCGAAGTGTATCGAGATGAGGCGCGATCGGCGAGTCGGAACGGCGCGGTGCGATGAGTTTACACACCTGATTTTTCGCGGCGATCACGCACTTGCCGATGTATTCACCGTTGTGACTGAAGTACATCCGCGGCCCATGCCGATACACCACATGTTGCGATTTTGACAGGCCTGAACACAAAATAATCGTTGACGCGCACACAACCCCTCTTTACATTTGCAACAACTAAAAGAAAGGAGGTGAGATCCCTATGGCGAAGAAAGCCGCTAAGAAGACGACCAAGAAGGCAACGAAGAAGACCACCAAGAAGAAGAAGTAAGGTCTTGTTCGAGTAGCCGATCGACGGGTGCGTGGCTCCAAACATAACCACCCCGATTGGCCGCCACGGTCGCAACCGTACATCTGTCGGTCCTGGCTCCAACCATTCGGACCGACTGCAAACAAGCAAGAAACCTTCCTCGCCACGGCGGAAGGTTTCTTTTTTTGCGCCCATCATGAAGCCGCGGGATTTATCCCGCGCTTT